>JBFKTF010000111.1:0-6338 GCA_041636435.1 Thermoplasmatota archaeon | reverse complement strand
GGTCCGCTACATGGACAAGAAGGTCGGTCGTGACAACTACCACCTGCACGTCCGCGTCTACCCCCACCACGTCCTGCGCCAAAACAAGCAGGCCAGTGGTGCTGGTGCTGACCGTGTCTCCATGGGCATGCGCCTCGCCTTCGGCAAGCCGAGTGGCACCGCCGCCCGCATCCAGGCCAACCAGCCCATCGTCACCATCCACACGGTGGCCCGCGGCATCGAGTTCGCCAAGGAAGCGCTGCGCAAGTGCAGCAACAAGATCGCCATGCCCTGCCACTTCGACGTGGGCACCAGCGACGGCCGCACCGTGGACGAAGTCATCAACATCGCCGCCGCCCGCGGCGACCGTGCCCTGAGCGGCGCCGGTGGCGCCACCACGGAAGAACTCGAGGCGGAAGAACTCGGCGTGGACGTCGAGGACCTGCCCGAGGACATGCAGCCCGCTGAGGGTGAAGCCGACGACGGCGTCGACACTCCTGAGACCCAGGAAGCCGAAGCCGCTGAGGAACAGGACTAAAACCGACGAGGCGCCTGCGACGTTGCGGGTGTGGTCATGCAGGTCCGAAGTCCCTCGGCACTTGTCGCATCACTGCTATGCCTAGCGAGCGCTGGGTTCCTGGCCTCCGTGGCCGCCGATGACGTGGCCGGACTCCAGGAAGGCAGCGCCGTGCACGTCGAGGGCGAATTGCTCGCCGTGCAACCCGCCGTCCTCCCCGCCGAGGTCGCCGCCGTACTGGAAGCGAGCACGTACCGCATTGTCTGGGACGACGTCGACGCCATCGTCCTCTTGACCGGCATGGAGCCCGGCCACGACCAACACACCGTCAGCGCCGACGCGGTGGTCATCCACCAAAGCACCCACGACGGCCAAGACTACGTCGTCCTCGCCATCGAAGACGCCGACATCCTCGGGTGAGTCCATGGACTGGCTCTGGATGGCAATCACCATCCTGGCACTGACGGGTCTCGCCCTGTTGGCCTGGAGCATCAAGGCCCTGGACGCCATCGGCGCCGTCACCGCCTGGATCATTGGCTTCTGGATCGTTCTGGCCGCCGACATCACCTGGCTCGTGGTCATGGCGATGTTCTCCATCATCGGCGCCACCGCCACATTCTACGGTCGCCACCAAAAGAAGGAACGCGGCCTGGCCGAGGACCGCGACGGCGAACGCAGTTGGCAAAACGTGCTGGCCAACGGAGGCGCCGGCGCGTTGGCCGCGTTGGCCTTCACCGCACTTGGCGACCACCCCGCGGCCGCGTTGGCCTTCGTCACCGCCACCGCCGCCGTCACCGCCGACACCATGGCCTCCGAGATTGGTTGCTTGTCGTTGCGCAGCCGCCGCATCACGCCACCGTTCCCGCTGGAGCATCCGGGCACCAACGGTGCCGTCAGCCTGCGCGGTCAGCTGGCCGCCGTCGCCGGGGCCGCCGCCATCGCCATCATCGCCGGTCTGCTGGGCGTCATCCCCATGCAGCACGCATGGATTCCCACGTTGGCGGGCTTCCTTGGCTGCCAACTCGACTCCATCCTGGGCGCCACCTTGGAGAAGGACGCCATCCGCAACCGGCCGCTGAGCAAGGAAGACGTGAACTTCCTGGCCAGCGCCGTCCCCGCGCTCTTGGTGCTCGTGGCCACCGCCTTGCTCTGACAACCATCAAGACCCCGGCCCCACTCGGCCCCATTGATGGACGCGGATGCCAAGAAGCACGCCCTGCGGCTGGTCCCCTACGGTCTCTACCTTGCCGGTGCCAAGCACGCCGATGGACGCAAGACCGTCAGCCTCGTCAGCTGGTTCACCCAGACCAGCTTCGACCCGCCACTCGTCGTTCTGGGCATGCACCGCGAATCCGAAGCGTTCCAAGGCGTCAAGGAGACCGGCGTCCTGAGCCTGAACCTCCTGGGCAAGGAGCAGCAGGACGTCATGAAGTCCTTCTTCAAGCACGTCGAAGCCAACGGCACCACCGTCGGCCCCCTCGAATACAAGGACGGCCCCGTCACGGGCTGCCCCATCCTTCCCGAACTCGTGGCCAGCCTCGAGTTGGAAAAGCGCGAAATCCTGGAACTCGGCGACCACGCCACGGTCGTCTTCGAGGTCGTCGAGGCCCACGTCCACGACGAGGACGCCTCCGCCCTCGACCACGCCACCGCCAAGCTGCACTACGCCGGCTGATGGACGGGAAGGTCGCCCTCATCACGGGAGCCAGCAAAGGCATCGGCGCCGCCACGGCACGCGCCATGGCCAAGGCCGGAGCCCGCCTCGTGTTGGTCGCCCGCGGCCAGGAAGCCCTGGATGCCATCGCCGAGGAATGCCGCAGCCTGGGAAGCCCCAAGGTGCTGCCCGTCGCGGCGGACGTCGCCAAGTACGAGGACCTGGACCGCATCATCATGTCGGCCGTGCGCGAATTCAACGGCTTTGATGTGCTCGTGAACAACGCCGGCATCGGCTCCGTCAAGCCCATCGAGGACGTCAGCGATGAGGAATACGACCACACCATGGCCGTCAACCTGCGCGCCCCGTTCATGCTCTGCCAGGTCGCCGTCAAGATGATGCGCCGCAAGGGCGGTGGGCAGATCATCAACATCGGCTCCGGCCTCAGCTACGTGGGCCGCGCCGATTGGTCCCTGTACGCCGCCAGCAAGTTCGCCCTGCGCGGCCTCACCGAGTGCCTGCGCCACGAATGTGCCAAGGACGGCGTCAAGATCGCCCTCGTCGCCCCCGGATTCACCAAGACCCACTTCTTCGACGACGAAGAAGGCGAGCGGGACCTGGAAGGGGCCCTGCATCCCGACGACGTGGCCCATGCCGTGATGTCCGTCGTCACGCAGCCCGCCAGCAGCGACATCAAGGAAGTCACGGTCCGTGGCCCCATCAGTCCGTAGCGAACCCTTACAACGTGGCGGCCCCCATCCCAGCCCGTGAGCGCAGTCGACGACGCGGCCTGGAAGGACTTCACGGAGTTGTTTGCAGGTGACGTGGATGCGGTGGCCGAGATTGTCACCATCTACTTGGACGAGAGCGACGAGCTCCGAGCCCGTCTCATGGACGCCGTCGCCGCCCAGGATCCCCAAGGCGTCGCCCGCGCCGCACACAGCCTCAAATCCACGTCCCACCAGCTTGGCGCCCGTCAACTCGGGGACGTCTGCGGTCAACTCGAAGCTGCGGGCAACACCAAGGACATGGTGACCATCACGGCCTTGGCGCCCCGATTCGAACGCCTGCTGCAAGACGCCCAAGGCGGCTTGCGGCAACGCATCGAGCCGTAGCCTTTTCACGGCGCCCCATGTCGGCGCCCCAATGACCGTCACCGCGGTGGTCGGCACCCAATGGGGCGACGAAGGCAAGGGCAAGGTCGTGGATTACCTCGCCGAGCGCGCAGACTACGTCGTCCGGTTCCAGGGCGGCAACAACGCCGGACACACCATCGTCGTCGGTGACGAAGTGTTCAAGCTCCACCTCCTGCCCAGTGGCAGCGTCAGTGGCAAGGCCGGCGTCATCGGCAACGGCTGCGTCGTCGACCCCCAAGTCCTCGTCAAGGAGGTCACCGACCTCGAAGAACGGGGCATCAAGTTCGATCTCTACCTGAGCGACCGCGCCCACCTCATCCTGCCCTACCACCGCCTCCTCGACGGCATCGAAGAAGAGGTCCGTGGTGGCAAGAAGGTCGGCACCACCGGCCGCGGCATCGGCCCCTGCTACCAGGACAAGGCCGCCCGCACCGGCATCCGCGCTGGCGACCTGCTGCACCCCGAGATTCTCAAGCAGAAGGTCCTGGACAACGTCGCCATCAAGACCGGCATCCTGCGCGGCTACGGCAAGAAGGACAAGCTCGACGCCGAAGCCATTCTCGCCGAATTGGAGACCGCCGCCGACGTGCTGCGCCCCTTCATCGTGGACACGGTCCAGCTCCTGCACGAGAGCGTGCGCGCCGGTCAACACATCCTCCTCGAAGGCGCCCAAGGTGTCCAACTCGACTTGGACCACGGCACCTACCCGTTCGTCACCAGCAGCTACGTCGCCAGCGGCGGCATGTGCATCGGTAGCGGCCTCAGCCCCCGCGACATCGGCGACGTCGTCGGCGTCGTCAAGGCATACACCACCCGCGTCGGCGAAGGGCCGTTCCCTACGGAGCTCCCCACCGACGAAGGCATCGGACACCACCTGGCCGATGTGGGCCACGAATTCGGCACCACCACCGGTCGCCCCCGCCGCTGCGGTTGGCTCGACTTGGTCGTCGTCAACCAAAGCGTCCGCCTCTGCGGCATCAACGAATTGGCCGTCACCAAGATGGACGTCCTGACGGGCCTCGACGAGATCCTCGTCTGCGAAGCCTACGAGCTGCCCGATGGGACCCGCATTGAGCACGTCCCCAGCGACCCCGCCCTGTTCGAAGCCGCCAAGCCGGTCTACAAGAGCTTCGAAGGCTGGAACGACCTGGGTGACGGCACCTGGGAAGGTCTGCCGAGCCAGGCCCGCATCTACCTGCAATTCCTGCGCGAACGCACCGGCGCCCAGATCAAAATGGTCGGCATTGGGCCAAAGCGCAGCGAAACCGTCCTCCGCCAGTAATCCCGCTGGACCGCGCCGCTGCGCGTCGCGGTCGGTGGAGCAAGCCACGGCGAGAACAGCCCCGTCTAGAATCGCATGGGTGTCGCCAAGCGCGTGCGCGACCGCAGGGCGTGCGCTTAGAGCAACTTGTACTCGACTCGCTGCGTCCCCTTGCCCTTGGATTTGCGGCCAGTGAATTCGATTTCGCCGATTTCCTTCGTGTTCTTGACGTGGGTGCCGGCGCAGGGGCACAAGTCGATGTCGTCGCCGATGCGGATGACGCGCAACTCGGTGACCGACTTCGGGAGCAGGTCCATGTTGGTGCGGTCCTCGGGCATGATGCCGTTGATCTCGTCCCGCGTCATCGTGACGGCGTCGATGGGCTTGGCGGCCTTGATGACGTCGTTTGTCGCGGCCTGCAGGTCGCTGATCATCTCGGGCGTGAAGTTGATGGGATTGAAGTCGATGCGGCTGCGGTCGGCGTGGATCTGGTTGCCCACCGTGCGGGTGCCGTCGAACAACTCGTAGGCGATGCCGCTGACCAAGTGCTGGGCGGTGTGCATGCGCATGTGGGCGTAGCGGCGATCCCAATCGATGACGCCCTTGAGCGTGGCGCCGGCTTCGATTTGTTGGGCGAGCTCGCCCACGACGTGCTTGACAGGTCCGCGCTTGGTGACCTCTTGGACCTCCAGCACCGTGCCGTCTTCGAACTCCAGTTTGCCCGTGTCCCAGTTCTGGCCCCCGCCAAGGGGGTAGAACAGGGTCTGGTCCAGCATGAGCCAGTCCGGTTTGCTCTGCTGCACCGTCGCCGTGAACTCCGTTTCGTAGCACGCGTCGATGGAGTCCATGTAGAGCAGTTTGGTCACGCGGTGCCGATGGGTGTGGCCCGTTGTTGGACGTTGCGGCGTCTGCCAAGCCTTTCAAGCAATACGGGATTGGCCCACCGGACATGCGGAGCCTTGTCGTCATCGCATTCGTTGCTCTCCTCCTGGCACCGGCCGCTCAGGCCCAACAGGCGGACCCCGAGGTCACCGTGACGGCCAGTGCCGCCGAGGTCGTCGTCAACCGCGACGCGACATCCTCGTTCACGCTGCAGGTGTCCTTCACCAGCGACAACCCCATCGACAGTGAGCAGGCCAACAACCCGCGCACCGTCGTCCTCAACACGCCCACCCTGCCCGACGGCTGGGTGGCGCAATACTCTCCCGGCACCAGCTACCAATTGACGTCGGGCCAAGTGCAGACCGTCACCGTCACCGTGGGCCTGGCCGCCAGCGTGGAGGAATCGAGTCAAGTGATGTCCTTCACCGCGACGGTGCAAGGCCGCGGTGGCCCCGCCCTGCCCGGCAACCAACCCGTCACCAGCGACCCCGTGCAAGTGACACTGCAACGGGAAGACCCCCTGACCCGTGAAGTGCTCGAAGGCATCGGCCCCTGGATCTTCCTCGTCCTGGGTGGCCTGGCCGTCTTGGCCGTCATCCTGGCCGTCATCCTGGCACGCAACAACCGCGCCGTCGTCGCCCTGCACAGCAACGTCCACGTGGCCAACGTCGGCCCCGGCCGCTCCGTTGCCGTTCCGGTCTCCGTGGAGAACCTGACGAGCAACGAAGACACCATCCTGTTCCATGTCGCCCGCGTCCGCGACGGCTGGGCCGCCAGCTTGCCGGTTCCCGAGTTGCTACTCGAAGGGCGCCGCCGCGAGGAACTGCACCTCGTCATCACGGCGCCCAAGGACGCCCAGCCCGGCGACACCACCCGCGTGGGCATCACCGCGCATGGCGCCCAGAACCC
>JBFKTF010000110.1:0-6368 GCA_041636435.1 Thermoplasmatota archaeon | reverse complement strand
GGCGAAATCCCATCCTACCGGTGCTGGCCACTGCTGGACTTCGAATCGGCCGTCGAGGACCACCTGCAAGGCGTCACCCACATCATCCGTGGCAAGGACCTGATGGACTCCACGCGCAAGCAACAATTCCTCTACCAACACATGGGCTGGGACTACCCCCAGACCATGTACTGGGGCCGCGTCAGCGTCCACGAATTTGGCAAGTTCAGCACCAGCATGATGCGCCAAGGCATCGAAGAAGGCACGTTCAGTGGCTGGGACGACATCCGCCTCCCCACCCTGCGCGCCCTGCGCCGCCGCGGCTTCGATGGCCAAGCCCTGCACAAGTTCTGGGTCGGACTCGGCGTCAGCGAGAAGGACATCGCCATCAGCATGGAGAACGTCGAAGCCGAAGACGGCAAGGCCCAAGACGAACGCAGCCCGCGCTACTTCTTCGTCCCCGACCCCGTCGTCCTGCGCGTGGAAGGCATCGAGGGAAAGCACGCCAAGCCCCTGTTGCACCCCGGCGACCCATCCAAGGGCACCCGCACCATCACGGCCACCGCCGAGGTCGTCGTGCCAGGCGCCGAACTGGCCGACGCCATCCGCCTCAAGGACCTAGGCAACGTCCGCAGGGACGGCGACCGCTACGTCTGGGCCGGCGAGGAACTGGACCGCAGCATGCCCATCCTGCAGTGGCTGCCCGCGGAATCGCCTCGGCTGAGCGTCCACAAGCCCGTCGGCACCACCATGGAGACCATCGAAGGTCAGGTCGAGGCCGCCGCCCTGCAAGCCAACGTGGCGCAATTCGAGCGCTTTGGCTTCGTGCGCATCGAAGGCGACCACGCCATCTGGCTGCACGGCTGAATCGCCACGACCCGGCGCTCGGCTTTCATACTGCGAAGGGAATCGAAGGTGCATGCGCATCGTCGCCTTGCTCGTCCTCGTCGCCGCCCTCAGCGGCTGCTTCGGAGGCCCCGGCCAACTGAGTGAAGAAGAAGCCCGCGGCGTCGCCCAGGACGCGATGCGGTCCTTCGCCACCAGCTTCGCCTCCGAGGACGGCGGCGACCTGCGCCTCATCTCGGGCGACTTCGAGATGGACGACGAGGACTTTGGCAGCGGCACCGTCGAATTCGAAGTCGAATGGGGCAAGAGCAACACCGGCCGCATCATGGCCAACGTCGACGCCGGCGGTGGCGGCTTCAGCATCCAGGTCCAATTCGAAGTGTATTGCGGCGCCGACCGGACCGTCATCGTGTACGGGGACGAGAGCCTCGAACAACGCCACACCCGCCAAGCTTGCCTGGAGCACCTGAGCGACGCGGAAGGCACGTTGAGCGCCGAGGACTTCGACGAGCTCAACATGACCGACGTCACGCCCAACGACGACGGCACCGTGACGGCCCACTTCGAAGACGAAGAAGGCAGCTACACGGTCTTCATCGACGCCAAGGGACGCATCCGCACCATGGACTTCACCAGCGAAGCCGGCAGCGGCATCATCAAGATCGACTACGGCGAACGCCGCGTCATCGTCGCCCCCGAAGCCGACCAACGGGCCCCCACCACCAACACGGGTTGGGGCTGGTTCATGGACGGCCAATACGAGTGGAGCGCCCTGGAAACCGGCGACGCCGTCCCCATGGGCGAAATCCAGATCCGCGTCAACGACCCCGACGGCCAACGCGTCGCCACCTTCACCGCCGGCCAAGACGCCACGGACAACGGCTTCGTCTTCGATTACACCGACGACGGCGACGGGTTCTTCGGGCCCAACGACACGTACGTCATCCGCAGCGACGCCTGGACCAGCAGCGGGCAATACGACGTCGTCATGTGGGACACCTGGGCCGACCGCGAAGTGGGCGACTTGGGCGCCCCCGGACCCGCCTTCGCCCTGCTGGCCATCGCCCTGCTGGCACTGGTCGCCATGCGCCGCCGATAGACAAGCAACGCATCCACAACAATGAAGGCCCCCACGGGGGCTCAACTGGTATGCGCGCCGTCGTGGTGGCCGTCCTGCTCTTGGGTCTCAGCGGATGCTTCGGAGGCCCCAGCCAAGCCGAAATGGAAGCCGAATCCGCCCAAGCCATCCTGGACTTCTCCCAGAGCGTCCTGCCCGCCGGCGACCTGCGCAGCATCCACGTCTCCGGCCAAGTCAGCATCGAGAGCGAAGTCAACGGCTTCCCCGTGACCGTCAACCTCAACCCCGAAATCCTCGCCACCCTGGGACCCAACGGCGACATCCACCTCGTGGGCGACGCATTGAAGCTCGACTTCGAGGCCTACTGCGACCCAGAACGCGTCATCGCCATCACCCAAGGCGGCAACGACTACGGCGTGCCCGACATGAGCATCGAGGCCCGCAACCCCCTTGGGTTCTGCACCGGCCCCGGCAGCGAACAACTGCTCCTGCCGTACTTCGAATTCGAGCTGGTCGACCCCGCGCTGCTCACCGGCGCCCTGGACCTGGACGCCATGGTCCCCATCGGGTTCGACGACGTGGACAAGGCCATCCTCGCCACCTACGAAGTCGCGGGACCCGCCGGCACCACCACCCTCACATTCACCATCCAGAAGGACCGCATCCAGAAAATCGTCAGCAGCAACGACGACGGCAACCTGGTGCTGGTCATGGAGTACGGCGACCGGGCCGCCATCGCGGTACCCGAAGCGGAGCAACGCCTGGGCTCCGTGGTGCGGGGCAGCACGGACACCAGCAACGGCTGGGTGTGGAACGGCCGCTTCGATGCCGGCCCCGTGGCGGATTTCCGCCTCGACGTCCACGAACCGGGCACCTCCATCACTTGCGGCGCCATGCCGGAGCCGGTCGTCAGCTTCGACTTGGACGGCGCACCCGACCAACGCAAGGACGGCTGGCGCATGGTGCTGCTGGAGAACGGCGACGGGCGCCTGGGTGAGCAAGACGAGATTCGATTGCTTCAACCCAACTCCGAGGTCAGCGACTTCGACCACGTCGTCGTCTTCCACGACACCTGGGCCGGCATCCCGGCCACCACCAAGTGCAACATCCCCGCCCCGCCCATGGCGTGGGGCGTGCTGGGGTTGCTGGCCTTGGCGTTCGTGCGCCGCTTCTAGGCCTCGGCGGCATCCAAGAACGGCGCCAGGTCCGCGTAGGCGGCCTCGGCCTGGTCTTTGTCGGTGGTCTTGATGAGCACCTTGCCGGTGTTGTAGACGGTCGACTCGGCGCCCTTCCGGACCAGCAACAAGACCCGCGCATCGAGCACGATGTCGAATCCCGCTTCCGCCAGGGCGGGCTTCAGGGACTGCAGGTCGATGCGGCGCGGCTGCTCGGGCGTCGCCATGAAACCGGCGCTCGTGGAGCAGGGACGAATCAACGCCACGGCTTCGCCCACCCGGCCCCGGTCTTAAGCCGCGCGGCGGGGGCCTAGAGGCGCTCCATGGCCTGTTGGGCTAGCTCGGCCCCAAACGGCAAACTGCACGTCAAACCCGGCGACACCGCATTCAGTACGTGCACCGCGTCCTGGGTGGCACGCACCAAGATGTCGTCCACCAGCTTCCCGTCGCGGCCCACCATCTGGGCCCGGTTGCCCGCACGCAGCGGCCGCAAACGCTTCGGGTCCACGGCCGGCACCAAGGCCTGCGCCTCCTTCCCGACGGCGCGCCGGCTCAGGGACTTGCCCAATTCGCGGCGCACCTGCGCCATCATGGCACCATCCCACATGCGCCAGAAGCCCGGGAACCCCAGGTTGCCCAGGAACCCGCCGCCTGCGAGGCTGGCCAAGGAGTATCCTTCGCGGCCAAAGGCCAACATCGCGCCTGGCCCCACCGCGACGGCGCCATCGACGCGGCGACTCAAGTGCACCCCCAGGAACGGGAACCGCGGATCGGGGGCCGCATAGACGTGGCTGCGCACGAGGTGCCGTTGGTCGTCGGCCAGTTGCGCGTAGTAGCCACGGAAGGGAATGACGCGGTACTCCGGGGCCAAATGCTTGGCCAACCGGTCGGCAAACAGCCCCGCCGCATTCACCACGACCTTGGCCGCCACGTCGCCTGCGTCGGTCCGGATGCGCGCGGGATCCTGGATGTCGTGGACCTGCACACCAAAGCGGAACTCGGCGCCTGCGGCCTCGGCATCGTCCACGAGGGCCTGCACGTAGCCCGATGCATCCACGCTGGCCCCTTCGGGCGCATGCACTGCGCGCAGCCCCACGGCGTGGGGTTCCAAGTCCCGGATGCCGGCTTCGTCCACGTCCTGCACGGCCACCCCGTTGGCGCGACCATTGGCCAACAACGCATCCAGCGACGCCATCTGGGCCTCCTCGGAGGCCACCACCAAGATGCCGCCTTGCTCCATGGCCACGCCCCGCTCCACGCAGAACGCGCGCATCCGACAGCTTCCTTCCACGCAGTAGCGAGCCTTGGTGGAGCCTGGCTTCAAGTTGTAGCCCGCGTGGATGACGCCCGAGTTGCGCCCCGATTGGTGCATCGCCGGCGCCGGCTCCTTTTCCAGCACCACCACGGATTGGCCCGCCTCGGCGGCGTGCTTGGCCACGCTGGCTCCAATGCAACCGGCTCCGACGACGGCGATGTCGAACAACGAAGCGCCCAGCGCCTCGATTGCCTTGAACCAGCCGCTTGGGACACGGTCATATGGGGCGGCTTCGTCGAAGACCCTGTGAAGGCAATCCTCCTGCTCTCTGGCGGCATCGACAGCCCCGTGGCGGCCAAGATGGTGCAGAAGCAAGGAGTCGAGCTGGTGCCCCTGCATTGCAGCTTCGAGCCCATCACCGACGACGCCAGCGTCGTCAAGGCCCAAGAATTGGCGGGCTTGCTGGGGCTTGGTCCGCTGCACGTGGCCAAACTGGGCGAAGCCCTGGGCCAAATTCCCACGGACCGCGACGCCCACCGCTTCTACTTCGTCTTGCAGAAGCGCATGTTCTACCGCCTCGCGGAGCGTCTCGCCGCCGAAGTCGGCGCCACGGCGATTGTCACGGGCGAAAACTTGGGTCAAGTCAGCAGCCAGACCCTGAGCAACCTCGCCACCCTCGAACAAGCCACCATCATCCCCGTGATCCGGCCCCTGCTTGGCCTGGACAAAATGGAGATCGTGGAGTTGGCCAAGGAATACGGGACGTACGAGACCAGCCTTGGCCCCGAGCTCTGCGACTTGCTGGGTCCCGACAAGCCGGCCACCCTCACCAAGGTCGACGTCATCGTCGAGACGGAAGCGCGCCTCGGCATCGAATTGCCCGACATCGCGACCACGGATTGAAGTAGAAAGCCCGGTCGACGGTTCACCAATGCCTGACCCGGTCGCCGCCGCGGGGGTCTTTGTCACCCTCTTGGCCATGATCAACCCCATCGCCAACGTGCCGTTTGTCTACACGGTCACCAAAGACGAAACCGATGCCGAACGCAACGCCTTGTTGCGGCGCGCCTTGCTCGTGGCTGGCGTCGTCCTGGTGGTCTTCGCCGTGGCGGGCCAACTCATCTTCTACGCCTACGGTCTGACGCTTCCGGCCTTCCGCGTCGCCGGCGGCATCTTGCTCTTCAAGATCGGCTTCGACATGGTCACGGGCAAACCGATGGCCGCCAAGCGCACCAGCGTGGAGAAGCAGGAAGCCATCGACCACGACGACATCGCCGTCGTGCCATTGGGCATCCCCATCCACGCCGGCCCCGGCGCCATGACGGCGGTCCTGCTCATCGCGGCAGAAGCCGAAGGCACCTGGGACTGGGGCGTGCTGATTGGATCCCTGGTCGCCATCCTAGCGCTCAGCTACGTCATCTTGAGCCGTGCCCCGGCCCTGATGAAGCGCATGGGCCGCAGCGGCCCCATCGCCATGAGCCGCGTGCTGGGCCTCATCATCACGGGCGTGGGCGTGCGCCTCGTGGAGCTGGGCGTGCGCGGGATGGGCCTAGAAGCGTAGGCGGCGCATCAGGCCCACGGCGGCCGCCACCGCACCCAACGCCACCGGCACGGGCAAGGGCGTGGCTTCCTCCTGGGGGCTGGGCGCCGGGCCACTGGCTTCGGGCTGCTGCGACGTGCTGGGTGCCGGCTCGGCGGGCACCGGCTGCGCCTGGGGCGCCTCGGCGGATGCATCGCTGCTGGTCCACGGCACGTACAGGAAGCCCGGCGTGGTCAACGAGTCGTACTTGATGGCCAGACTCGCGGCGGCGGGCAGCGCGGGGCCATCCAAGTGCATGCTGATGCTGAGCTTGCTGCCCTCCGGGACCTGCACGTCCACGTTGCCGAAATCCAGCAACATGGGCGGGGACATGACGAGCGGCGCCGCTTGTTGGGCGGCGTGCATCACGGCACCTTGCGGGTCGCTCGGGTCCGGCGGGATGATGTTGGCCGGATCACCAAATTGGCTGGGATCCGTCACCACGGGCGCCGTCGC
>JBFKTF010000109.1:0-6429 GCA_041636435.1 Thermoplasmatota archaeon | reverse complement strand
TCGCTTGCGCCGAGCCGACGATTACCAAACAAAGGTCATCGTGGGACGCACCAAGCCAATGCGCCTCACCATCCGCCTGGCCGTGCTGGTCGTCGTGGCCATCGCGCTGCTGGCGGTGTGGGGTCTTCAGACCGCGTTCACCGGCTTGTTGGCGGGTGCGGGCTTCGCGGGCATCGTCATTGGCCTGGCCGCTGCGGACACCATCGGCGACGTCATCGCGGGCTTCCTCATCTTCTACAACCACCCCTTCGACTTGGGTGACTGGGTGGTCATCGATGGCGTGGAAGGCATCGTCGAAGACGTGGCCCTGGGCGCCACGACCATCCTGACGTTCGACAACGAGAAGGTCACCATCCCGAACCGGGTCGTGGAGGGCAACCAAATCAAGAATTACAGCCACGGCCGCAAGCTGCGCCGCCGCCTCGTGGTCGGCGTCGAGTACGGCAGCCACTTGGGTCAGGCCATGGAGACCCTCGTGGAGTTGGCCAACGACCACCCGGACATCATGAAGGACCCGGCACCGACCGCCGTCAGCAAGGGATTCGGCGCCAGCAGCGTCGACTTGGAACTGCGCTTCTACGTGGAGCCGGTCCGGAGCAGCGTCATCAAGACGTACACGGACATGGTCCACGCCGTGCACGACACGTTCCGTCAACGCGGCATCGGCATCGCCTTCCCGCACACGCAAATCGTGCAGGGTCGTCCCTGGCAGCTCGCGGGCCACGATGGCGGCGCCAAGGAGACGCCAAGCAGTCGCAGCCGGGACGAGTTGCCCGGGGGCGACTGATGGTGCTCGTCGCGGCGCACCGGGGACTCAGCGCGGAGTACGCGGAGAACACCATCGCCGCCATGAAGGCCGCCGCGGCCCACGGCTTCACCGGCATCGAACTGGACGTCCGGCGCAGCCACGACGGCGAAATCCTGGTCATCCACGACGCCGACATCGCCCGCACGACGGATGGTGCTGGCCGCGTGCAAGACATGGATTACGACGAGATTCGTGAATACGACACGGGCGAAGGCCCGGTGCCGCGCCTCGAGGACGTCCTGACCGCCCTGGACGATTGGGACGGCGAGTGGAACATCGAAATCAAGGACCACAAGGCGACCCACGGTGCCTTGGTGACCATGGAGCACCACGGGCTCTTGGATCGGGCGCAAGTCAGCTCCGTCGACCCGCGGGCTTTGATGGCCGCGGCCCAAGAGCGGCCCGACGTGGCGCGCGGCCTCATCGTCCTGGGGCGCCCCGACCAAGACGACATCGAGATGGCCAAGGAAATCGGCTGTGCTTGGATGAACTGCGACCACGACTTCTTGGACGACGCCTTGGTCAAGCAATTGCAGGGTGCCGGGTTCCGTGTCGGCGCCTGGACCGTCAACGACGTGGACGACGCCAAGCGCCTCGTCGACATGGGCGTGGAAGCCATCATCACCGACGTGCGCGCGGTGCACGACGCCTTGGCCTGAGGGCCCGGACCCGTCATCCGACGCCCGCACCCTTATCCCGCTTTGCGGCGTCGGAAACCCCCATGGCCCCCGAGACCTTGGAGCGCGGTTCGCGCAAGGCATGGGAGGAGACGACCCTCAAGAAGACGCTCGACCGCTTCCCGGAGCGCCGCGAGCAGTTCGTGAACCTCAGCGACAACGAGGTGCGCCGTCTCTACGACCAATCCGACTTGGACGCCATCGGCTTCGACGCCGAGCGCGATTTGGGCTTCCCCGGCGAATACCCGTTCACGCGCGGCGTCCATGCCACCATGTACCGTGGCCGTCTCTGGACCATGCGCCAATTTGCTGGCTTCGGGACCGCCGCCGAAACCAATGAGCGCTTCAAGTACCTCCTGGACCACGGCACCACCGGTCTCAGCACCGCCTTCGACTTCCCCACCCTGCAGGGCTTCGATTCGGACCACGACTTCTCCGTGGGCGAGGTCGGCAAGGTCGGCGTCGCCATCGACTCCCAGAAGGACATGGAGCGCCTCTTCGACGGCATTCCCCTCCAAGACGTGTCGGTCAGCATGACCATCAATGGTCCCGCCCCCATGATCTGGGCCATGTACCTGGGCGCCGCCGAGCACCAAGGGGTCCCGTTCGAGCACTGCACGGGCACCATCCAGAACGACATCCTGAAGGAGTACCAGGCCCAGAAGATGTTCATCTTCCCGCCTGAGGAATCCGTCGAGCTGGTGCTCGACACCTTCGAGTGGGGCAGCAAGCACGCCCCCCGCTTCAACACGGTCAGCATCAGCGGCTACCACATCCGCGAAGCGGGCTCCACCGCCGTGCAGGAACTGGCCTTCACGCTCGCCAATGGCATGGACTACGTGCGCCGCGGCATCGCGCGTGGCCTCGACGTGGACGAGTTCGCGCCGCGCCTCAGCTTCTTCTTCAACGCCCACAACGACTTCTTCGAAGAAATCGCCAAGTACCGCGCCGCCCGGCGCATCTGGGCGCGCTTCATGAAGGACGAAGCGGGCGCCAAGAGTCCGCGCAGCATGCTGCTCCGGTTCCACACCCAGACCGCCGGCATGACGTGCACCCGTGAACAGCCCGAGAACAACATCGTCCGCGTCGCCATCCAAGCGCTGGCCGCGGTGTTGGGTGGCACGCAGTCCCTGCACACCAACAGCTTCGACGAAGCCTTGGCGCTGCCCACCGAGAAGGCCGTCCGCATCGCCCTGCGCACCCAGCAAATCATTGCCCAAGAATCGGGCGTGGCCAACACCATCGACCCGTTGGGCGGCAGCTACTACTTGGAGACCCTCACGACCGAGATGGAGGAAGCAGCCAACGACTACTTCCGCCGCATCGACGCCTTGGGCGGCATCGTGCGGGGCATCGAGAACGGCTTCTTCCAGAAGGAAATCGCCGATGCCGCCTACAAGTACCAGAAGTCCATCGAGCTGGAAGATCGCGTCATCGTCGGCGTCAACGCCAACCGCATCGAGGAACCGCCGTACGACGACATCCTCCGCATCGACGAAGAAGGCGAACGCCGCCAAGTCGAACGCCTGGCCGAACTGAAGGCCGGCAAGACCCGCGACAACCAGGCCGTCGAGACCGCCCTCAACAAGCTCGCCTCCGCGTGCGACCTGAAGGGCAACGACCGGCAGAACCTGATGCCGTACTTGCTGGACTGCAGCCGCGCCTACGCCACGCTGGGCGAAATCCGCGAAGCCATGGTCGACGTCTACGGGGAATATCGCGAGCCCGCCATTTTCTGAACAGGGGGACTGCGGCGCGCAGCGCCGCATGTCGTCCAGATCGATCGACCGGATCTCTCCGGTCGGGTTGAGCACCGCGAGCCGGCCATCTTCTGACCCCGTCCGGCACCATCATCAACCAGCCCGGGGCTGGCCCGTCGTTGAGCGACCGCGATTACGAAGCATGGCGCGCCAAGCAGGCCGAAGAGCAGGCCAAGCGCGTGGAGGCCAAGTCGGTCCGCGACCCAGCCGCAGAGATCTTCGGCACCGGTGGCGGCATCGAGATGGACACGGCGCCCGATGCGACCGACGTCGAGCCCGATGTCGAGCCCGACGTTGAGGTCGTGGAAGCCACGCCCGTCTCCAAGGAGCAAGAGGAGGCCCATGAACACGCCGTGCAGAAGCGCACCGATGCGGTCTGGTATGCCGTCGTCGGCGTGGCGATGCTGTTCATGTCCGGGTTCCATTGGGGCATTGCCGTGGGTGGCGTGCTCATGGTGCTCACGGGCGGGTTCCAATACTTGCGCTGGAACCGGCGCGCCAAAGCAGCCTATGACCCCTGGGATGACCCAGAGATTGATCGCTGGGAAGAGAACGAGTGGGGCGGCGCCTAGCGTCGGAGCTGCGCCTTAGAGCCAGCGGCGCACGTCGCGCCGGTAGGCCTCGTATTCCGCGCCGAACTCCTTGCCCAAGGCCCGTTCCTCCACGTCGATGATGTACCGCCCCAACGCCCAGGCCATCAGCGGCGCAAGCGGTACGATCAGCCACCAACCCACCATCCAGGCCAAGCCCACGGACCCCGCGATGAACCCCACGTAGATCGGGTTGCGACTCAAGGCGTACGGCCCATCGGTGATGAGTGCGGTTGTCGGCTTGTGAATCTCGGGGTTCATGCCGCGACGGAACTGATGCACGATGGCCCATGTCGCCAATCCGAGGCCCACCACCAGGGGCAAGACGCCGGCCCAACGAGCCACCCCGCCCACACTGGGGACGAAGCGATGGGCCACGCCGACAAGGGCCAAGAAGAACAACGGCACGAGGACGGGCTGGAATCGGGGCGTCTCCACGACCCCCCATGGACCGGCGCGACTTGACCAATCGCTTTTCGACCCAAGCCCCGTCGCCGCCACGTGGACCTCATCGACTTCCGCAGCGACACCGTCACCCGGCCCACCGCCGCCATGCGCCAAGCCATGGCCGAGGCTCCCGTTGGCGACGACGTCATGGGCGACGACCCCACGGTCAACCGCCTCGAGGAAGTGGCCGCGCAAATGCTCGGGATGGAGGCCGCCATCTACGTCCCCAGCGGCACCATGGGCAACCAGATTGCCACGTGGCTCCACACGGGACGGCAAGGCCAGATTGTCTGCGAGAGCCGCTGCCACATCGCCCTCTACGAAGGTGGCGCCGCCAGCCTGCTGTCGGGGGCCCACTTGCGCACGGTGGACGGCACGGCCGGCGTGTTCACTCCCGAACAAATGCAGGAATGGGTCTACCCGGACGATCCGCACTTCGCGCAGACCAAGCTGGTGTCCATTGAGAACACCCACAACTGGTCCGGTGGCCGCATCTGGCCCCAAGACGCCGTCCACGCCGTGCGCGACGCCGCCCACGATGCCGGCGCGGCATTCCACATCGACGGGGCCCGCATCTTCAACGCCGCCATCGCCCAGGGCACCACCGCCGACAGGCTCGTGGCCGGCGCGGATTCCGTGATGGTCTGCCTCAGCAAGGGCCTCGGCGCCCCGGTCGGCAGCGTGCTGGCGGGCACCGAGGAATTCATCCATGAGGCACGCCGCGTGCGCAAGGCCCTCGGCGGGGGCATGCGCCAAGCCGGCATCATTGCCGCCGCTGGGTTGTACGCCCTGGAGCACCACGTCGAACGATTGGCCGACGACCACGCCCTGGCCCGGCGCCTGGCCACCGAGCTGGACACCATCGGCCTGCCCACGGTGGCCCCCGTGGAGACCAACATGGTCGTCGTCGACACGAGCAGCACCGGCATGGCGGGCCCCGCATTCTGCGACGCCGCCACCGCCGCCGGCGTGGGCTGCCTTCCCCGCGACAACGGACCCACTGCGCGCTTCGTCACCCACATCGACGTCGGGCCCGGCCACGTGGAGCCGGCCATCGATGCGCTCGGCGCCATTGGCCAAAGCAAATAGCGCTCCACCCCGCTGCGGCCCCCATGGCGGAGACAGGACTCCTCAAGGCCGGCCGCATCCTCGTATTGGTCGGCGCCATCATGTCCGTGTTCGGAGCGCTCATGCTCCTGCTGGTGTCCATTGGCATCAACCTGATTCCCACCGAATCCGGCACCGACGCCGCCGTGGGGGCCTTCGTCGGCATCCTGTATGGGGTGCTGGCTGCGATGCTCATCGCCGGCGCGATCTTTGGCTTCCTCAGCTTCCGCAGCGTCGGTGAGGGCCGCATCCACCGCGCGTGGATTCAGGGCCTCGTGGCCGCCCTCCTGCCCCCCGTGCAGGTGCTCTCCCTGATTGGCGCCATCCTCATCCTCGTCAGTCCCGAGCACGAGGCAGAACGTGCCTGAAATCACCTGCCGCTTCGCCGACTGCCACGTCTTCCGCGTGCGCCCCGACGGCGACGACGAATGGCTCGTGCTGAAGCGCGCGCCAGGCACCATGCTGGCCGGCGCATGGGGGCCGGTGCAGGGCCACATCGAACCCGGCGAAACGGCCTACGAGACCGCGCACCGGGAACTGGGCGAAGAGACCGGGTTGGTCGCCGAGAAATTCTGGCAGGCCAGCTACGTCAACCGCTTCTACCTCGCCGCCACCGACCAAATCATCCTCAGCCCCGTGTTCTGCGCGCGCGTCCCATACGAGGCGCAAGTCGTCATCAACGAGGAACACACCGACCATCGATGGATTGACCCCGACGAGACCTTGCGGACCTACGTCTGGCCCGGGCAACGCAAGTCCATGCAAATCTGCCGCGAACAGTTCTTCTTGCACGAACCGCGGCCGGAGAGCGAAATCAGCGACTTGCTCTAGCCGAACTTCTGGTGCCCCTGGCCCAGCTTCGCGGGGTCGTGGTTGCCCGGATGCACTTGGCAATCGCTGTGGTGCTTCTCATGGCCCTGGCCATGGCCTTGCGGCTTGTCGCCGTGCTGCTGGTGGCCGAGGCCCAGGCCCTTGTGGGGGTCCTCGCAGGGCGGCTCGCTGCCGCATTCGCTGCTGGACGTGGACGCCGTGAACACGGT
>JBFKTF010000108.1:0-6477 GCA_041636435.1 Thermoplasmatota archaeon | reverse complement strand
GTCCCAAGCCTCCACGGACTCCTCGATGACCTGCAAGTCACGCAGGGGGTAGGGGGTCGCGGGGGGCGTGATCAGCACGTCCACTTCGGGTTGGTCCACGTCGTACAGGAGGTACTCGTGGTAATTGTCGTCCGTGAAGGGGGGCGTCGTGTCAAAGGGTTCCGCGGCCTGGACGGGCATGGGAGCCGCCAGCACCAGTGCGAGACAGACAAGCAGGGTTCGTGTCAACATGTTCCACCATCGGCACGATGGTCGAGACCACCACACCGATTGGCACCCATCACTCAGCACACATGAACATTGGGGTGCATTGCCCGTGGAGAGCCACCGCGTCGCTCTCCTGGCAAGGCGCCGCGCGATGCGCACCGCTGCACCGCGGATGGCGCGTAACGGGCGGCCTGGATTCGGCGGCGCCCGCGCGGTCCGCGCAGCGATTCAATGGGATGTGTGCGGAAACCGGAGATGACCTAGCGCCGCAGCACGCCTTCGATGACGCCCGTCACCGGGTCGGGCTCGTGTTGGGTGAACGAGTACCCGTCGGGGATGTTGCTGTAGGGCACGTAGTCGACGATGTCGGGGCGCACGTCGTCCACGAACGGGTAGCTCAGTTCGAAGTTGATCGTGGTGCCCGGCGACGCCGAATCCACTTGGATGCCGTAGTCGATGATGCGCTGGGTGCCGACGACGAAACGGTTGGCGTTGCGGAACGTGTCGCTGTTGGGGTCGCGGCCGATGACGTACATGCCGGTGCAGCTGCTGGCGTCTTCGCGCATGATGAGCTTGCGCAGCAGGGTGTCCGGGTCAAAGCACAGCACGCCGTGTTGGGGGGTGCCTTCGTCGCGCAAGTCCTTGGCAAAGGACTGCTCTGGGGCGGGGCTGCCACGGTTGTGGGTGTAGCTGCTGCTCAACGCCGTGGACCAGCCTTCGATTTCGCCGGCTTCGCTGATCTTGCGCAGCCCCAGGTATTCGGGGAGCTGGATGCCGAAGCTTTGGATGGCAATCTGCACGCCGCGTGCGATGCCGCTGTTGGTCTTTTCGTCCCAGGTGCCGTCGATGGGGCTGACGTCGACGGGCATCCAGGCACTGCGGCCATCGCGGGCGCCAACGTAGACCTCGACCCAGGCGTGGAACCCGTTGACGTTGCCCGCCAAGTAGCCGGACACCAGCCGAGCGGGGATGCCGGCGGCCCGCAGCAGGGAGACGTACATGGCGGCCAGGTCACGGCACACGCCACCACCGTTTTCGATGGTCTCGCGGGGCTCGAGCAAGTCGTTGGCTTCGAGGCGTTCTTCCGTGTACTCCAGGTTGTCCATGAGCCAACGGAAGAGCTTGAACGAGGCCTCCATGGTGGTGTCGCTGCTGTGGACTTCTTGGGCCACGATGTCCTGGACGGCGGGGTCATCGGGCGTGATGCCGAAGCCGCTGCCCAGGTACTTGCCCCCCGTGGCGGCGCGGGCTTCGTCGGGGCGCAGGTAGATGCCCATGTCGCTGATGTCCCAGATGCGGGCCGTGTTGGTGTAACGGGCAACGATGCCGAAGGTGTGCTCCCCCTCTGGCAGAAGCTTGGCGTCGCCGGCGGCGACCTGGATGTTGCGCGTGGCCTGGTTGCCCGCGCCATCGGTGATTTCGACGAGGAAGAAGTGGATGCCACTGCCAAGCCCCGTCACGGTGTGTGGGAGGCTGCTGGCCAGGATGCGGCCTTGGGCGTCGCGGACGGTGACGCTGGCACCTGGTTCGACGGGTTGCGTCGCGCCAATGGTGTATTCGCCGTTCTGGGCGGTCCCGAAGGCCTCGATGAGGGAGACGTCCGGGGGGGTGGCGTCGATGAGGACGTTCTTGAAGGTCTCCCAGTCGTGGCCATCGACGGTGTAGCTGATGGTCCAGGAGCCGTCCGTCAACTCGACGCTGACGTGATTCTGCGCCGTGGCAAGGCCCTCGGCGGTGCGCACCAAGCCACCGGCTTCGAGCGCCGTGATGACCACGTAGGCGCCGCCAGGATCCAGCACGGCGACGCTGAACTGGCTGATGGTGACGTAGCCAAACTCGTTGGTGTCCGTGACATCGGTGCGGCTGACGCTGATGTTGGGTCGGTTGAGTTGGTCGACGAAGTCATTGAAGGCGGTGCAGCCGGACAGGCTGACGGCCATGACCATGCAGGCCACGAGGACGGGTCGCACGACCCAACGTGCCTTTCGACGCTTATGCCGTTTGCGTTCGTGGTAGGCGGCCGAGGCCGACGCCTCCCACAAGACCGATGGCGATGAAGACCCACGGCAGGACCTCGGAGGGCACGGCGACCTGGCCTTCGGCAAAGCCCGCCGCGTCGCGCCACGGCCAGAGTTTGATGAGGGAGCCCGCCAACAGCCCGACCATGGCGGCGTGGGTGCGTCCTGGGTGGACTTCGAGCATGCGGCGCAGGCCGCGGCTGAACAACATGAGGCCCGCCACGGCGCCGATGCCCACGAGGGCAATCACCAACAATTCCAACTCCGCCACGGCGTGGATGATGGTGGCGTAGAGGCCCATCAAGACAAGCAAGTAGCTGCCACTGATTCCGGGCAGAATCATGGCGCAGGCAGCGATGGCGCCCGCAATGGGCAGGAACCACATGCCCGTGGGTGCGACGATGCCGGGGACGACGCCGATGGTGAATGCCAGGATGGCGCAGGCGCTGGCCGATGCGATGTCCCAGGCGTTCCATTTCGGCACGGCGGCGGGAATCGGGATGCTGGCGGCCACCAAGCCAAAGAGGATGGCCATGAGGGCCACGGGGTAGCGCTCCATGACGAGGCTCAGGATGTTGGCGCCGACGACGATGCCAATCGCAATGCCCGCAGCGAGCAGGGCAACGAAGGTGAGGTCGTGGCGCTTCCAGGCCTCGGCTCGCCGTTCGGAGAACAGGTCCCGCAGCAATCCGGGCCCAACGCCGGCAATGGCGCGGACGAGGCGCGGATGGATGCCAAGAATCAGGGCCATGGTGCCGCCGCTGACGCCGGGCACCGCGTCGGCCAGGCCCATGGCGGCACCGCGAAGCGCCGTCGGGGCTGGGGGCGTCTCCTCCATCATTCCACCGCGATGATCTGGTCGATCAAGTGCTCCGTCTCGTCGCGCTTCTGCTTGTGCTCTTCCAGCATCTCGACGAGCAGGCCGGCCGCTTCCTTCTTGCAACCGCCGCAGAGGCGTCCGCCGGTGGTGCATTCGTCGTAGACGGTCTGCAAGTGGTTGTCGTCCTGCGCCAAGTGGTACAGGTACATCTCGTAGACCGGGCACTTGTCTGGCTCGGCGCCCTTCTCCCGTTGTTCGTCGGCGGAGGCGCGGCCTCCCGTGACGCTGCGCATGAGCTTCTTCTGGGCCACCGCGGGCTCGTCCGTGAGGAACACGCTGGAGTCGGGTGTGGAGCTGCTCATCTTGTCGCCGGTCAAGCCGGTCATGAAGCGGTGGAAGGTGGCGCTGGGGCGGATCATGCCCAGGTCGCCCTTCTTCTGCTCCGCGCGCGCCAAGGCCAGATCCAGGTCGCGGACGTCGCGGCGGGTGAGTTGTTGGCCCAGGGTGATTTGGCCGTGCTTGTCGTTGCGCTTGCGGCTGGTGCGGGTGCCGATGCCGGCCGCGTCAAGGGCCGCGTCGGCGACGTCCAGCCAGCGCTGGACATCTTCGTCGCCCTTGACGGCCAAGACCCAGCCGTCCTTGGCTTGCTTGACGTTGTAGCGGCGCCAGGATTGGGCGATGTCGCGGGTGAGGCGCAAGTGGGGGTCTTGGTCGACGCCCACGGGGACCAACACGGGGCGCGCGCCGCCCAGCTCGGGTTGTTGGACGTGCAGGATGTCCGCGGCTTGCACCAGGGGAGCGCGGATGTGGGCCAAGCTGGTGTCGCCGCTGAAGCCGTACAGGGATTGCATGGCGCTGAGGTTGACCTTCATGCCAAACTGGTCCGCCAGGTCCTTGACGCGGTGGCGGCGGCTCTGGTAGTAGACTTCCCCGTTCTCCGGGGAGAGACCCAGGGCGAGGTAGTTGTGGATGTATTGGTCGCGGGCGATTTCGTCCGCCTTTTGCAGGCTCATGCCCCGCGCGGCCAGGGATTCAAAGTCCGCCACGGCGATGTGGATGTCGGCGCCGCTGCGTTGGTGCGCGATGAATTGGTCGGCCAACATCTTGTGGCCCATGTGCATGTTGCCACTGGGCATCAGGCCGGTCATGACGGCCCATGGGTCGTGGTTGCGGACGGCGTCGCGGACGCGTTCGTAGTCGCGGTGCCCGAAGACGACGCCGCGGCGGAACAGCATGTGGGGTTCGTCGAAGACGCTCCATTCATCGGTTCCGAAGGGGCTGATGCCAAACTCGTCGCGCAGCTTGCCGTAATCCTGGTACTGCGTGCGGCCCCAAGGGTCGATGTGCACGCTGGCTCCAGCAAGGGACGATTGATGGGTGCTTCGCCATGCTCCACGGGTTCGGCGACGACCCGCTGCACGCGGCGGCGGCGCAGCGCCACAAGCACCGCGGCGGTGGCCAGCAAACCACCAATCCACCAACCATCGCGTGAGGCGTGGGAAGGCGCCGCGCCGACGCCGGCGGCGTGCCAGCCTTCGACGTAGTGGGCCCCGGGACCCATCGGTTCGGGCCGGACCAGAATCTCCCATGGGCCATGGACGTCGCTGCGGGCCCGCAACTCGTGCTCCCCCGCGGGGGCCGTGATGCGGCCGGGTGCGCCGTGCGTCGTGGCCACGTGCACGCCGTTGAGTTCCCAGTGCACCGGTTCGTCGACGTTGGCCACGAGGCGCAGGGGGGCCTCGTCCGCCAGCACGGGGTGCACGACGAGCATGGCGGCCAAGAGCAGCTTCATGCAATGACCGTGAAGCTGGTGCCGTAGTCGCCGGCGGGCAGGGGTGCGGGGATGTCGTGCAGGACGAAGTGGGCCTGCATGGAGGCCCCCGCGGCGATGGGTGGCAGCGGCGTGAGGGGCCCGTCGTATGGGATGGCGGTGCCGTTGACGTGGACGACAAGGCGCCCATCGACGGGAATGGTGGCGGGGCCTTGCAGGTCCGAGACGTCGATGCGTGGGGTTGCGGCGGATCCATCGTTGTGGATGGTGAATGGGTTGCTGGCGGCCTCTTGTTGGCCGGGCAAGAAGGCGGGGAACGCGAGGCCCTCTGGGGGCAGCTCGATGCGGAGGCCGTTGCCTTGGACGCTCACGTGGCGTTCGACCAGGACCGTGTGGTGGCCGTCCGTGGCCTCGAGGTGCAACAACCAGGTACCGGATTGGTCGGGGGCCGTGAGGGCGATGGTGGCGTTGCCCGCGCCGTGGGCGTCGGCCAGGGTCCAGTGCACGGCGTCGCCGTTGGGGTCGTGGACCGCGATGGTGGCCGCGATGGTTTGCCCCGGTGCTGCATGGGCGGGGACGGCCAGGGTCGCGGTCGGGGGCGCATTGGCGACCGTGGCGGAGGCGGTCCCGGAAGCCGTGCGTGGGGCGTGGCCGGGCGTGGGCTCGGCGTCGATCCACCGGCCATCGAGCCAGGCCGCCGACCGACCGGTGGAGGGTGCGGGCGCGTCGCCGCCCGGGCCGTAAGTGAATGTGTCCACGATGCGGCCCGTGGCGTCGCGCAAGGTGGCGGTGTCGCCGCCGTTGTTCCACACCGTGGCGCGGTTCCACGCGGGGCCCGCCGCGTCGGCGTCGCCACCACCCCAGACCACGATGCGTTGGCCGGCGGCCAGGTGCGTGGGGCCAAACGTGAAGACTTGGCCGGCGGCGTCGTCAATGGTCCATCCGGTGATGTTGGTGGCCTGGGCGGCGTGGAGTTCGATGAATTCGCGTCCTTCGCCCGGATCGGGCAACAGCTCGACGATGCGGACGCCGTCGGGTTGTGCGGGGACGGGCATGGCCAACAGCGCCACGACGAGGAGCAGGGCTGCGATGCGCATGGCGACGGGATGGGGCGCCCGTGCGAAGGGGGCGTGGTCTGGACCAGGGCGTGTCCTGGGACGGCTACGGGCGGAACCAGGCCAGTTCCGTGAAGGCCACGGGGCCGTGGACGGCCAGGAGGAACTTCTTGCGCACGCCGTGGGCGAGGCGCACCGCGCGGCTGAGGTGGCTCCAGTGGGGTCGGTCGTCGCGGTGGTGGCATTGCACGAGCCATTCCGCGTGGCCGGCATCGACGGCGCCCGAGTAGCAGCGCAGGTGGGTGCCGAAACGGAAGCCACTCTTGGCCAACACGCCGGCCTCGCGCAACGCTTGGTAGACGGGCATGGTGCGCCCGAAGTCCTGTTGGCGCTCCGCGGCGGCCTGCAACGCATCCTCGTCCAAGTCGAGCCATCCCTGGCCATGGAGGGCCGTGGCTTCGGTGATGCTGAGAATCAGATCCTCGCCGTGGGGCGTGCCGGCGCCCTGGGCGGTCTGGGCCGCACCCGGCACGATGACGCGGTCGTCCAGGACGATGCCGCTGTGCCGGCCCCCGGGCCATGCCACGGTGCCCGTGGGGTGGGCTT
>JBFKTF010000107.1:0-6558 GCA_041636435.1 Thermoplasmatota archaeon | reverse complement strand
GGGCCCGGCGCTTCCTGGGTGTCCTCTGGGGGCGCGTCCAGAACTTCTTCCTCCGTCGGGGGCACGGTGGTGTTGCCTTCCGGTTCCTCGACCGGCGGCCCGACGTCGGGCGCCAGGAGCATGCCGGCTTCGAAAGCGAAGGACAGCATGCCCGTGAAGTTCTCGTAGTCGACGGTGAGGGTCCAGTTGCCGGGGGCCGCGTCGCGGACCTCGAACGACGTGGCATTCACGGTGCCGTTGAACAGTTCGGTGCCGTTGCCATCCAGGAGCAACGCCGTGGCGTTGCCCGTCGCGTTGAGGCCGAAGGTGACCAGCCCAAGCGTCTCGTTCTGGGTGAAATTGTATTGGTACGTCGCCGTGGTGGCGTTCTCGAAGACCGCTTCGACGGCGGGCTCGAGAAGGTCCTCGATGATGAGGCTGGGCGCGGCGGGAGGCTCGACTAGGACGCTCATCAGGGATTGGGCGTTGGGCCCCGTCTCGATGTACATGTTGTCGCCGCCGACGTCGCTGCCCCAGTAGAGGTAGCGGAGCATGATCGTGTCCCCCGGCGCGACGACCAGGCCGGCGCTGCCGACGGTGGCACCGTCGGTGATGCGGGAGAGCGTGCAGGCATCGAAGTTGCCGGAGTTGGTGACCTCACCGATGCCGTTGCCGTTGTGGTAAATCGTGAAGCGGCTGGTGCTGGTGGCGGGCGTGGAGCCGTACGTGCCGACCAGGGAGCAGTAGATGGTGAGGGCGACGTCGAAACCGCTGGCCGTGGTGAAGCCTTCCTCCACCGTGTACGTCCAGTACGTGGCGCAAGCGAAGCCGCTGCTGGTGGGGCTGAGGTAGATGTTGACCTCTTCTTGGACGTCGTCACTGAAGCTGTAACCAATCTCGTCCAGGCAGTTGATGCTGGCGCTGCCGGTGGGGCCGGACTCCGCCGTGAAGTGGAACTCCTTGACCAGGGGTTCCTGGGCTTGTGCTGGCTGAATCGCGAAGCTGGCCAGCAAGAGCGTGACCACGACCACCGTCGAACGCATGACGACCGACGGACGCTCATGCATCTTGAATCTTCGCGTGCGCTATGCTTCGAGACTGCCCACGTCTTCGAACCCTTGCCTCTGGCCCGTGCCGGCGCGCAGGGTGAGCTCGGCGGGGTCTTCCATCATCCAGTACATGTTGGTGGCGTGTTCGCGGACGCGGTTGTCCACGACCGCAACCAGGGCGTCGCCTTCGGCTTCGTCCATGTGGACGATGCATTCCAAGACGGGCTTGCCCGTGGCTTGTTGGCACATTTGCAGGCCCAGGGATGCGTCTTGGGCGCATTGGGTGTCGATGGGTTCGGCGCCGGCCATGCCGCAGGCCAGGACGATGTCGCATCCATCCTCGGTGAGCATGCGACGCGCGGCGGCGCCCAGGTCCTTGAAGCCGGGCACGGTCCGGTACACGATGCGTTCGTCGGTGACGCCGTGGCTGTGCAGTTGGTCGATGGCCCGGGGTCCTTGCATGGCGACGGCGAAGGTGGTGTCGACGATGCCGTAACGGGCGTGGCCCGCGGCGGGGGCTTGTTGGGCGTCGGCCCACTGCAATGCAATTTCTTGTAGGCGGTTCATGCCTCTCCTCGGTACAGGCTCTTCTCGGCCGCGCGCTGGGCGACCTTTTCGATGATCTTGCGGGTGCCGTCCAAGTCGCCCACGAATTTGGGCAACCGCACGACTTGGCAGTCGATGCCGCGTTCGTCGAAGTTGGCTTGGATGGTCTCCACGTCGTAGGATTGGTCGAATCCCAGGGCGAAGACGTCGGGCTCCATTTCGTGGACGATTTGGTAGTAGTCGTCCTTGTGCCCGAGCACGGCCATGTCGACGGGCTTCAGGGCCTCGACCATGTGGCGGCGGTGTTCTTCGGGCGTGATTGGCTGGTGCTTCTCTTTGGCGACGTTCTCGTCGCGGGCCACGACGACGACCAGTTCGTCGCCCAACTTGGCGGCCTCTTCCAACATGTGGACGTGGCCAGGGTGGAGGATGTCGAAGACTCCGGTGGTCATGACGCGGACGTGCGGGCGGGCGCGGGGCCCGGCGTCGTTCACGCGGTCAGTGGTTGGGTCGCCTTCCACGCTTCGACCACATCGTCGCCCGTCAAAAAGACGAGGCCGTGGGCTTCGGCGTAGGCTTCGGCTCCGGCGCGGTCGAGGGCCTTCCCGTCGGCTCCCATCATTTCGCAGACGGTGGTGACGGGGGTGGCGCCGGCTTGGCGGGCCAGTTCGATGCTGAGCTCGGTGTGCCCCATGCGGGTGCCGAGGCCGCCGGGGGCGCCGTTGAGGAGGGTGACGTGGCCGGGGGCGCGGAAGCGGGCGCCGAATTGTTCGCGCAGCTTGGTGCGCTCGGTGAGGTCGGCGTCGCCCAGCAGCTTGGCCAGTTCGGTCATGGTGAGGCTGCGGTCTTCGTCGGTGATGCCGGTGAAGGTGTCGCGGTGGTTGATGGTCAACCCAAAGGCGGGCTTGCTGCCGTCGTAGGCGATGTCGTCGGGCAACAGTCCGGCCAGCACGGGGTGGGCGGCGGTGGCACCTTGAATCAAATCGCTCAGGAAGGGCAGGTCCAACGCGGCGTGGTATTCGGGCGCGATGGCGGTGCAAACCAGTCCGCCGGCCTCTTGCCGCATGGTGCGCAGCACCTCGGGGGTGCAGTGGCTTCCCAGGGCGACCATGTCGGTCTCTTCTTCACGACCATCCGCGTCGTAGAGGAGAACGATCTCGCCGTTTTGGAGCGCCTTGGCGGCGCGTTGGACGGGGTGCACAAGTGGGCGACCCCACCCGCGCATATCAACAATGGGTGCTTACCCTTGCTTGGGTAGCTTAGGCGGCGGCGGTCTCGGCCTCAGCGGCTTCGACGTCGGCCACGGGAGCCTCGCCCTCGTCGGCCTCGACGGTGGCGGCTTCCCAGCCCTTGCGGTACGAGGTGACGTAACCGGCGATGCGGTTGCGGAACACCGTCGTCTTGACATCCGTCAGTTCGTCGACCATCTTCTTGTTGTGCTCGAAGTCGTCACTGAACTTGTCGTTGTAACGCTTGACGAGGTCGATGGCGACACGCTTGACGTACGTGGGACGGATGTTTCCCATGGGCAGACCCGGCCTGACCGGCGTTCGTTGATAAGTCTTGGGGCGGGAGGGCTGCGGACCGCACCCGTTTCAACCCCAAGCCCCCCTCCGAGCGGTGTGCTCCGGGACCTGCTGCTCGTCGCCGCTGGAGGCGCCATCGGAGCGTTGCTGCGCTTCGCCACCACCACCTGGCTCCCACGCAGCGGCTTCCCCTGGGCGACGCTGCTGGTCAACCTGGTGGGATCGTTTCTCATCGGTTACCTCCTTCTGGGCTCGGGCATGGAGCACGCCCCTCGGTTGTTCTTCGCCGTCGGCCTGCTGGGGGCCTTCACCACCATGTCGGCGTTCAGCGCCGAAACCATCGCCCTGCTGCAGGACCGCCGCGCATGGACCGCGGGCGCCAACGTGCTGGCCAACGCCCTGGGAGGGCCCTTGTTGGCCTTCCTGGGCTGGTGGGTGAAGAAGGGATGAGGCCCTCTGGCCCCTGGTCCACCCGCGCCGAGGGTTAAGTCGAAGCGCCACCCAGAGGAATCCGTGCCCACGACGGACCGGCCACTGAACATCCTCTGCGTCGAAGACGACCAGTTGGACCGCGACCTCGTCTCGTCGTACGCCAAGGGCTCCGCCATCCAATTCGCCCGCGACTTGGAGACGGCCCGCATCGCCATGGACACCGGCGTGTTCGACGTGATCCTCCTGGACCTGGGGCTTGCCACCAGCGCTGGCCTCGACACCTGCCTCCAGGCGCGGGCCTTGTGGCCGGACACGCCCATCGTCGTCCACTCAGCCAGCGACGACGAGTCCCTCATGCAGGCCTGCATCGACGCGGGCGCCGACGACTACCTCGTCAAGCACGACGAATCGCCCACCTCCTTGATGCGGGCCATCCGCTTTGCCATCGACCGCCGCCGGCGTGCGGCCGCCGAGATGCGGTCCAAGCTGGAATCCGAGCATCGCCGGGCCTTGGAACGACAGTTGGCCATGCAGACCGCCCTGATTCGCACCATCGGCCACGAACTGAACACGCCCTTGACGCCGATCCGGCTGCGCCTGGGCCTCCTGGCCCGCCACAGCGATTCGGATGTGCGCCGCGCCGCGGACACCATCAAACGCAACATGGACCGCTTGCAGCGCAGCCTGTCCAACGCACTGGAAGCCTGGCAGCTCTCCGAGGACCGCGGCGCGGGCCGCCCCACCAGCGTATCCGTGCGCCAGGCCGTGGAGGAAGTGCTGCAGGATTGTGGCCCCCTCATCGATACCTCCGGCATCCGCCTGGAAGTGGACGTGGAGGATGTGCACGTCGAGGCCGACCCGGACCGCTTCTTCCACCTGCTCTCCAACCTCATCACCAACGGCGCCGTGTATGGGCAAGAGTGGTTGCGCATTGAAGCCCGCAACGAGGACGGCGTCGTCATCGACATCGCCAACGGGGGCCGCATGCCCCCGAGCATCAAGCAACACCTGTTCGAGCCGTTCGTCAACCAGTACCGCGACGACGGCGCCACCGCACCCGGCGCCGGCCTGGGGATTCACGTCGCCAAGACGTTGTCCCAGAACCAAGACATCGGACTCGCCTTGGTCTCGGATGACCCGGTTGTCTTCCGTTTGCGGGCCAAGGGCATCCCCGCTGCACCAAGCGAGCCGCTCTCCGCGACCGCCTAGAACAACTTCTGCTGGCCCTCGCCGCCCTGCGCCTTCGGTTTGCTGGGAGCGGGCTCCTCGAACAACGTCTTCTCCTTGCGCTTGGGCTCCGGAGGCGCTTCATCGCCTTGGAATCCAAACTCCACGGCCTTGGGGCCCTCGTCGGCTTGGCGGGCCTTGACCGCTTCCCGGATTTCCTTGACGCGCTTGTCCTTGGCCTTGCCACCAAGCAAGAGCGCGACCTCTTCGTCGCTGAGGTCCATGAAGAACGACTGCTCGACCTGGAACTCCGGATCGTGTGCGTAGATGACCGTGAATGGCTCCACTTGGTGTAGGCGGGCCTTGCGCTTGGACTGGTGGGTGGCGCGGCCCAAGTTGGTGGCCAACTTGTCCTTCGTCTGCCGCATGCCGCGGCTGCGACTCATCTTCATGAGCCACTGAGGGAAGCCAAACGGCGTGAATTTGGTGGGGCCCTTGTGCTGCTTCATGGACATCACGCCGACCGTGGACAAGTCCCCGGCGTACGCCCAGAGGCGGTAGTTCTGCTTGCGGCGGGTGCGGCCAAGGAAGATGTCGGCGCGGCTGAGCATGTCGTAGCCCGCGGCCAGGTCCTCGGGGTGGACGAACTCCTTGGGGAGGTTCTCGTCGACCCACAACACCATGTCCTCGGGGGTGCCGTCCACGTCCATGACCTCGCGGCGGACCTGCTTGATGTCCTTACCCTTGAGGATGTGGCGCACCACGTCGAACATGTTGGCGGTGGTGTCGCGCTGGCCAATGGACTCCAACGCGTCCAGGCCGACGTGGTCGCGGCCCATGGCCACCGATTCCAAGTCCCGCACGGCGGCACGCAGATCGCCTTCCGCCTTCTCGGCGATGGCCACCAACACGGGCGGATCGACGCTGATGCCTTCCTTGGCGCAGATGTTGGCCAACGCCTTCGGGATGGAGCGCACGTTGACGCGGGTGAACTTCAGGGTCTCCGCCAGCGACTTCAATGCGGCCCCAGACCCCTTCTGCAATGCATAGAGGTCGTTGACGATGAGGATGATGGGTTGCTTGGTCTCCCGGATGGTGGCGATGATCTGGGTCTTGCCGCCCTTGTCGCCCAAATCCGTGCCGCCGCCGGCGGCGTTCTCGCCGCGGAGCTGCTCGTAGAGGTTGTCCGCCTCGTCGAGGATGATGAGCTTGCGGCCCGCTTCCTCGCCGGCGCGATGGAAACTGCCGTCGTCGCCGAAGGTCTGGTGTTGGCTGCCGGCGGTGGCGACGCGCTTGATGCGGTCGGCGTTGCGGGCATCCGAGGCATTGAGCTCGATGACGGCCCAATTCATGTCGGCGGCCAGGGCCAACGCGGCGCTGGTCTTGCCCACGCCCGGGGGTCCTGCAAGAATCAGGGCCCGCTGCTTGGGGGTGCCCGTCTCCCAGGCGCGCGCCCAGTCGAGCATCTTCTTGATGGCCGGGCCGTTGCCCACCAGATCCTGCATTGAACGGGGTCGGTGGGCCTCGGTCCAGTCCACGAGGCGGCCAGCCGGGGCGTGCTCAAGAAGGGTGCGGGACCTAGAGGGACGCTTCAGTGAACGTGCGGACCACGACGGTGATGGAGCCCGTCACGCCGCGCGCGTCGATGGCGCCATTCCACGTGCCCGCTTGGGGTTCCATGGTGGACGTCTCGTCCATGGTCACGGGGCAAGCAGACGACACCACAGCCCCGGGCGTCGCCGGGGTCGGGGACATCACCACGTACTGGATGGAACCCACGTCGGTGCACTGGACCTTGGTCTCCATCCAGAGGTCCGTGGTGTCCTCGGGCACGTCCAGATCAAACACGTCTTGGACGT
>JBFKTF010000106.1:0-6638 GCA_041636435.1 Thermoplasmatota archaeon | reverse complement strand
GACGCGTGGACCGCCTTGGGGCGCGTCTCGGCTGGGGATGTGTCGTGGCGCGCCAGCGGCCCTGGGGTGCATTTCGCGGTCGACGAGGCGGTCGATGCCCACAGCCCGGAGTTGTCCACGCAACCAGTTCCCATGCCCATGGGTCGCGAGTATCGCTTCTGCGCGGCCGGCGACGGCGCGATGGAGGCCTGGAGCTTCCTGATGTACTCCGGCGATCAGCTCGTGGGGGCCGTCACCTTCGCGGCGATCATGCCCTGCTGACGCTGGAGAGGTCGTAGTGACCGGGCGACGGCGAGGCTTCAGCTGCTGAGTGCCGCCAGCGCGAAGGCTGGCAAGTGGTCCGTGCGAGGCGCGGGTTCCTCGACCGCCGGAGCGGGCGTGGTCGTCTCGGTCTCTTCGCCCGCCGCGAGGCGGAGGAAGCGGTCACGGAGCCGGGTCAAGTGCTCGCGGTTGTCGAGGAGGCAAATCTCGCTCAGGCCCTTTCCAAGCATGAAGACGGCCCGCTTGTGGTCCGTCTTGCTCTTGTGGATGTGCTGAGGGCTCACCAGGAGATCTTCGTACTCCTGGAATTCACCGTTCAGCGGCAGGCCAGCGTCCTCGAAGAAACGCTTCACTTGGCACAGCAAGCTGTGAAGCTGCAGTAGCTCGTCTTTGTGCATCCCTATCCCCGATGGGATAACCAAAACGAGAAATATATACGTTGGGGGCGCGCCGCCAGGAGGGCACCAAAATTTGAGTTAGGTGAAAGAAAGGAAGAGGGGGTTGCCAACGGCCTCCGTTGAGGTCGTCGCGCGTCAGAATCTCGGTCCGGTGGTGCTCCGCACCACCATCACAAGCTTCCGTCTCTCGACGCCTCAGTTGAGGTCGTCGCGCGTCAGAATCTCGACGGTGTCGGGCACCTTGGTGACGTTGCCCATCTTGACGCCGACGACGGTCTGGACCTTCTTCTCGGCGGCGATGTCCAACAGGCGTTGGGTGATCACGCCGTCGAAGACGACCGTGTGGACGGCGTCCTTGCCGCCCTTGAGGGTGTCCGCGAGCTCGCGCACGGCCAGGCCGTCCTTGACGGGGCTGCCGGCGTCGTCCAGCAGGCTCGCCTTCAGGCTACCACTGAGGTTGCTGAGGGTCTCGCGCAGCTGGGCACGGGGGTCGTCGCCCTTCTTGGGGGCTGCCTTGGGCTTGTCGTCGACCTTGGTCTGACGGCCACGGCCGCGGGCGGGCTTCTTGTCCTCGTCGTCGTCCTTCTTGGTCTGGCGACCACGGCCGCGGGCGGGCTTCTTGTCCTCGTCGTCGTCCTTCTTGGTCTGGCGACCACGGCCGCGGGCGGGCTTGTCGTCCGCCTTGGGGGCGGGCTTGGCGGCCGGCTTGGCGTCGGCCTTGCCGTCCTTGTCCTTCTTGATGGTCAGGTTGTGCTGGCTGATGAATTGGTCCGCGGTGACCTTGTTCTTCAGGCACTTCATGACGAGCTTGTGGGGGAGTTCCTCCACTTCGCGGGTGTTGGGGGCGCGGGCGACGAAGTCGACCTCGCAGGTCTCCAACAGCTCACGGGCGATCAGTTCGCCACCGCGGTCGCCATCGACGAAAATCGTCGTGGTCTTCTCGGCGGTGAGGTCCTTGATTTCCTGGGGCACGTTGGTGCCCTCGACGGCGATCGTGTTCTTGATGCCGAACTTGAGCAAGTTGAGGACGTCGCTGCGGCCTTCCACGATGATGATGGAGTCGCTGTCGTCGACGTTGGGGCCGCACCAGATCTTGGTGTTGCGGAACTTGGCGATCTCGGCGACCTGCACGGCGTTGCGCACTTCGTCGGCGATCTTGCCACTGTCCTGGCTGGGGTCCTCGTTGAGGCTGGCCAGGAGCTGCTTGGCGCGCTCGACGACCTGGTTGCGCTTGCTGACGCGGGTGTCCTGGATTTCTTCGACCTTGACCGTCGCCTTGGCGGGTCCGATGCGGTCGATGGTCTCCAGGGCGGCGGCCAGGATGGCGGATTCCACCTTGTCCATGGCGCTGGGCAGCAAGATGTGGCCCGTGGACTTGCCACGGTTGTTCTGGACATCCACTTCGATGCGGCCGATGCGCGCGCCCTTTTGCAGGTCGCGCAGGTCCATCTCGTTGCCCAGAAGGCCTTCGGTCTGTCCAAAGACGGCCCCGATGATGTCGGGGCGCTCGATGACGCCATCCGCATTGATGGACGCCTTGATCATGTATTTCGTGGTCGTGGGATCGACAGGCATTGTACCTTGGTCCTGGAGACGGTCTGGCAATGCGGTCGCAGACACGGCCGGGGATTCCGGCAAGGAAGTGAGGCGCCCAGAAGGCGCAGTGAACGTGAATGAGGATCAGCGAGGCTGACCGTCTCCATTCCTGGACCCTCGTTGCGCGTAGAAAAGGCTTGGGGAACGCAGCGGTGACGCTCGCGCTGGAATGAACGAAGGAATCGAGGGAACGGCAGGCCGCGTCGCGACCTGCCGCCCCGATGGAGGGTCGAACCCTCCCAGGCGCGTCCAACGGACGCTTACAGCGAAATCTTGCCGCCCTTCTTCAGCATGTCCAGGGCGCTGTCCTCGGCCTTCTTGCGGGCCTCGGGGTTGTTGACCGCCTGCATGGCACGCTGGTTGACGCCGCGGATCTCGTCGCGCTGGGCCTTGAACTGGGCCGCGCGCTCGCCCTTGACTTCCATGACCTTCTCGCGAAGTTCCATGGCCTTTTCGTGGAACTCATCGGCCTTCTTGCGGTAGGCGATGAATTCCTTGTGCTTGTCGTCGGCCTCGGAGCTGATGGTGCGGACTTCCTTGATGGCGGCCACGAACTTGTCGTGGTGCTCGGAGGCGCGCTTCTGGTACTCCACGACCTTCTCGTGCTCGGCGTCGGCCTTCTTGAACAGGTCGTCGATGGTGCCGTCGGTGTCGTCCAGGTCGCCGGTGACGGCCTTCTGGGCTTCCAACTTGGCTTCGAGCTCCTTGAGCTCGCGGCGCTTGTTCTTGACTTGGTCGACCAGGTCCTTCTCCTTGGCGGGAGTCATGACCGTGGTCTCTTGCTTCTCCAGGAGGGCCTGGATGTCGGCGCGCAGGCGGCGCACCTGGAGGGGCAGGCTGCGCTCGATGGAGCCCTGCTTGCCCTTCTTCTCGGAAATCAGGGCCTTGGCTTGGTCCTGGTACGCGTTGCGGCGCTCCTTGTGCTGCCGCATCGTGTCGTTGAGCTGGTCGCGGGCCTTCTTGTGCTCGTCGATCTCCTTGCTCTTCTCGGCGCGGGCGTCGTTGAGCAGGTTGCGGCCGTCGCGGGCCTCGCGAGCAAGGTCGTTGTAGTGGTTGCGCTGGTCCAGCAGGCCGTGGAACTTGTCCTGCAGATTGCGGACGTCGACCTTCTCAGGCTCCTTTTGCTCGGTCGTGGTCTGGGCCTGGGTGGTCTCTTCAGCGGTCATGGCACGCATTCCTCCCGTTGGGGCGGTGGCGCGGCCACCGAGGGCCTTGTAAAAACCCTTCCAGCGCGACCCTTGACCGCGTGGCGGCCCGTTTGGGACCTATTCTTCGAAGATCCGCACGCGGATCTTGCTGCTGCCGGCGGGGACTTGCCAGGAGAAGACGACGGCGCGGGCGTTGCGCGGCGGGATGCTGACCGGCTGTTCTTGCAGGTCTTCGCCGTCGACGTTCAGGACCACGCGCAGGTGGTACGTGTCGTCGTCGCTGTCGTTTTCGATGCGGGCCGTGGTCTCCACGACGTCACCGGGCTCGGGGGCTTCCGGTTCGTGGTCGACGGCGGCCAGGCGGATGGGCAAGGCGTCGCCGCCAGCCACCGTGCGGACGCGGACCTGGGTGGTCTTGCCGCGCTTGGGCAGGCCGTTGGCGTCCAGGGGCGCCACGTGCAGGGTGACGCGGTCGGATTCCTTGTCGTCGGCTCCGCGGGGCGCCTTGACGCGCAGGGTGCCGGTGCGGGTCCCGCTTTCGTCGTCCTTGCTGCCCAGGTGCAGGCCGGCTTCGATGCCGTGTTCGCGCAGTTCCGTGCCGCCAAAGGCGACGCTGGTCTCCCAGGTGGGGTCGCCCTCGAAGCTGGCGACCGCGTCAACGGGCTCGCCCTTGCTGTTGCGGACGTGGACCTTGAACTCGGCCAGGCCGCCGGGGGGCACGTCGATGGTGCGGGGCTCCACCGAGATGCTGAGGCCACCGCGGCGCACCAGCATGACGATGAGGAACACGATGAGGATGAGCAGCAGAACCAGCAGGCTCAGCAGGACCAGTTCGGCGTAGTCGCCAAACGCCTTGTCCAGGCCGAGGCCCTCGGCCATGGGGCTCAGGAAGCTGAGGCCCGCCGGCACCGGGGTGCGCTGGCCGTCGCCTTCGCCGCCCGTGGGGGGTGTGCTGGTGGTCGGTGGGGGCGTCGTGCCGCCCGGGGGCAGCACCAGGATCTCGTTCGGGACTTGGGCGCGCAGGGAAGCCGCCGCGACGCCGCCGCGGTCCCCTTCGGCCGTGAAGCGGATGGAGTGGGTGCCGGCTTGCGTGGCGTTGAAGACCGCGGTCGCCTCGAAGGTGGTCGAGGCGCCGGGCACCAAATCGAAGCTGGCGTTGCCGAACTGGACCTCGATGGGGAGGTTGGCCAGCACGCCGGCGGGGTCCAGGAACGTGACGTTGCCGGTGTCGGGCTCGTTGCCGATGTTGGTGACGCGCAACTGGATGGTCGCCGTGGCGTTGATGTCGCCCTCGGTCGGCGTGAGCGCCAGCAGGTCGCCCGTGAAGCCGTTCTGCTCGACGGTGCCGTTGATGGTCTCCGTGACCGAGCCGCCAACGACCTGCAAGAGCAGGGCGCTGGTGGGGGCTGGGCGGAAGATGGTGAGGTTGGTGCTGAAGCCGGTGTCGGGGGCGGTGTCCGTGGTGGTGTGGCTCCAACCGGCCAGCGGGGCACTGCTGGATGCGGTGTCCGTGACGGTGAGCGTGATGTTGTTGATGACATCGCCACCGACGACGTCCATGTGCTCGAGCCACAGGTCGATTTCCAGGACCGTGCCGTTGCGAGTGGCGGTGGTGTTCAGGGGTGCGTTGGCATCCGGCGTGGTGCCGGTGACGCTGAAGGAGAACGCCTTGCTGCCGTTGCCAAACCAGCGGCTCTCTTCGGTTTCGTTGACCAAGAACGCCAGGTCGACCTTGGTGTCGTCGTCGCCCGCGGCCGCGGTGGCGACGTGGAAGCGCAGGATGTCGGGCGTCGTGGTGGGGTTCACCAGAACGCCCGTCTCGTTGCGCTGGGAGACCCAGGCATGGAAGATTTCGGCCTGGCCCAGCTTGCTCGGTGCCCCCGAGGAGTCGACGCAGCCCGGCGGGTCGCACGTGGTGCTGGCCGAGGCGTCGTTGTCGTCGTCCTCCACTTCGGGGGCGGCGGCGGTCCCGGCGCTCGCAATGGGCACCAGGAGGGCGATCATGAGCAGGAAGGCGATCTTGCGGTTCATCCTTTCACCATGGCCGGCCAGCGCTGACGCTGGCGACCCGATGGTTGGCGACTCCCATATGAATATTAAAATGGGTCGTGCCTGCACCGGATGTCCATGCCCGACCAAGCCCTCGTCGACAAGCTGCTCAAGATCCTCGATGAGCTCGAGGCCCGCTTCAAGGAAGGCACTGTCTCGCTGCGCGAGATGACCGCCTACGTCGAGGAGCAGGGCATTGCCCACTTGGATGGCTACCTGCGCCGCTGCGGTGCCCTGGACTACCAGAGCCCCAAGCGTTTCTTCCAGCAGGGCCCCGACCTGGAGATTGTGCGCCAAGCCCTCAAGAAGGGCGAGGTGCCCCGCGGGCTCGAAGGTCTGCTCGGCTCCTCCTGAAGCGGCTCCATTCTGGGCTCAAAGGACTGCGCCCCAACGGGCCGGAAGGCCATTATTTGAACCTTTTGGGTTCTGGTCTTGTAGGTAGAAACGACCCATCAAGTTTCATGGACCTCGAGACGGTTTGGAGACGCTTCCAACTGGCACAAGCGATCACGGACCGTGAAGACGAGCTCCGTCACTGAACCCGCCGCCGGCCCACCTCACTTGGTCGTGTCCCTCGGGCCGGCGACGGCAACAGCACAGGCCATGGCGCTTTTCTCACTTGGTCGTGTCCCAAGCGCCATGGCCTACATGCTGCTTCACAACCCCCGTTGTAGCAAGTCCCGCGCCGCCCTCGCCCTCTTGGAGGAACGCGGCGTCGAACACACCGTCCGCAAGTACCTGGACGAGCCACTGAGCGCCGACGAGTTGCGCATCCTGCGCAAGCGCCTCGGCCGTGCCCCGGCCGAATGGATTCGCTGGAACGAGGACGAAGCCAAGGCCTTCGACAAGGAAGCGCCGGAGCAGGAACTCATCCAAGCCATCGCCGCGCATCCGCGCATCATGGAGCGCCCCATCCTCATCAAGGACGACGAGGCCGCCGTGGGCCGGCCGGGCCCCGAAGCACTCGAGCCCCTCCTGTAGGGCTACGCGGCCGCGTGCCAGCGCCGCACTTGGTGCAGCGGCGCTTCCCAAACCGAGCCATCGAAGCCCGGGGGGCGATCCGCCCGGCCCGGCAAGATGTGCACCTTGGGGTCCAAGCTCTCCAGGACACCCAACAACGCGGGGTCCTCGGCCTCGTCCGGCTGCAATGCCAGTCCGGAACCGGTCAAAATGGCCTCGCCCAAAT
>JBFKTF010000105.1:0-6648 GCA_041636435.1 Thermoplasmatota archaeon | reverse complement strand
GGCAACGACTTCGCGGAGAACCGCGTCCAGTTCGGCAAGCCCATTGGCACCTACCAAGCCGTCAGCGACACCCTCACCGAGATCGACATCCAAATCGCCGCGGCGCGGTCCTTGGTCTTGGAAGCGGCGTCCCGCCTCGCGCACGACGACGCCCCCGCTTGGGCGGCCCGCGCGAAGGCGTTCGCCGCCGGCATGGCCATCTTGTCCACGCGCCGCGTCATTCGCGTCCAGGGTGGCACGGGCTTCATGCGGGAGGGCGGCAGCGAGCGCTACGCCCGCGACGTGCGCGCCTTGCAGTTCTTTGGGGAGCCGGTCGTCATGCAGCGGGACACCCTGAAGCGCCACTTGTTGGACATCGATTTCGGGCAATCCCCCTGATTTCGGGCGCCCAAAGTCCCATATCGAAGCTCTTGGTCCACGACCCGTGGCCGGCACCACCGAGCAGATGGAGGAGTACATCGAGACCATCTACCGGCTGGAACAGTTGGACCAGGTGCCCCGCACCGGCGAGATTGCCAAGCAACTCGGCGTCGCCCCGCCCAGCGTGACGGACATGATCCAGAAGCTGGAGAAGGCCGACTTGGTGACCTACGAGCCGTACAAGGGCGTGCACCTCACCGAAGAGGGCCGTGTCATTGGCGAGCGGGTCTTGGGGCGCCACCGCGTCATGCAGGCATTCTTGCAGGAAGTCTGTGGGATGCCCCACGAAGCGGCCCACGAAGCCGCCTGCGACATGGAGCACTTCATTCCCAGCGAACTGGACCGCTGGATGGCGTCCTACTTGGAGCAAGAGATGGGCCGCCCCTTCGATCGGGCCCGCAAGGTCAAGGACCAAGTCGGCACCACTGCCTAGGTTTCGGGTCCCCGAAAGCCTAAGAACCACCCCCATCTGGCAAGTTTCGAGGAATCGAAACCATGCGTGTGGTACTCCTTTTGACTGTCTTGCTCACCGCCATGTTGGCCGGCTGCACCACCAGCGATGAGACCGTCCGCGTCGCCTTCGTCACGAAGGACACCGCGACGGCTCCGCACGAAGACCTGGAGCGCCTGGCCGACTTCCTGAGCCACGAAATGGGCCGCGACGTCCAAGTGGATCTCTTCACCAGCGCCAACGCCGCCCTCGAAGCCGTGCGCTTTGGTCAAGCCGACGTGGCCAGCGTCGATGGCGCCGCCGGTTGGCTCGCCTGGCAACGCCTGGGCCTGGAAGCCATCGCCAGCGAACTCCGCGCCGATGGCCGCACCCACTACATCGCCGCCGCCTGGACCCTCAACGGCACCGGCATCGAATCCGCCGACGACTTCGCCGGCGCCGACTCCTGCCACACGGGCGCCACCAAGTCCGCTGGCATGCTCATGCCCATGAGCTACCTCGTCGCCAACGGCCACATCGACGCCAGCGGCTACGAGGACGACATCAGCCAAGTCCAAGTCATGGCCGAGGACTTCTTCGGCACCGCCACCATCGGCGGCGCTTACGCCGGCTACAACGGCGCCCTCAAGTGCCTGAGCGAAGGCGTTGGCCAACTCGCCTTCGTGCGCGACTCCACCCCCATGGACTACTGCGACGACAACGCCCAGGACTGGTGCCTGGACCTCGACGCCTACGTCAAGGTCGTCGACTTCGGCCCCGTGCCCGAACACCCCTTCATGGTCAGCGGCGACAGCGGCCCGCTGTTCCGCGCCCAACTGGCCGACGCCCTTGTCGCCCTGAACGACTCCGATGAAGGCAAGGACATCCTCGACAAGACCTTCGGCACCCACGGCATCGCCAAGGTGGACTCCGAGAGCCACCTCGGTGCCTACGGCGCCCTCGTCGAGAACCTGCCCGGCATCACCAACTACGCCGAGAGCAAGTAAGTGGACGCGCTCCGCCTGCAGGGACTCCGCGCCGGCTACGGACGCGGACCAGATGTCGTGCGCGACATCGACCTGCGGGTGGAGCAAGGCGAAATCGTCGCCATCCTCGGCCCCAGTGGCGGCGGCAAATCGACCATCCTGAAGGCGGTCGCTGGCCTGGCTGGAGTCCGCGGCGGCACGATGGACTTGCTTGGCGTGCGCCACCCCGTGCGCCCAGTCCGCGGCAGCATCGGATACATTCCCCAGCGCCTCGGCCTGGTGCGCCACACCAGCGTCTTGGACAACGTGGAGCACGGCGGCCTGCACACCACCACGTTGGTGCAGAGCCTGCTGCACCGCGTCCCGGACGAAATCACTCGCCGCAGCCACGACGCCCTGGACCAAGTCGGCCTGGGCGAGAAGGGCGACTGGCCCATCCACCGGCTCAGCGGCGGACAACAACGCCGCGTCGCCATCGCCCGCGCCTTGGTGCAACAACCCCGGCTCCTGCTGGCCGACGAGTTCCTTGGCGAACTGGACCCGGTCACGGTCGACCTCGTCGCCGATGCGGTGCGCCGCTTGACGGAAGAACACCAAACCGCGGTGCTGATGGTGGAACACCGACTCGACCAAGCACTCGACTTGGCCGACCGCGTCTACCGCCTCGAACAAGGCCGCCTCGAGGAAGTCACCGAAGTGGGAGGCGCCACGTGAAGCGCTGGATCCTGCCCGGCGTCGCCGCGCTGGTGTCCCTTTGGGCGTGGTTTGGCCTGGACATCGAAGCGGCCCGCCTGCAACGCGCCGGCCAAAGCCTCCGCACGGTGCTCGCCGAATTCTTCCCACCCGACTTGACCCCGTTCGGTCCGCTTTGGGACGGGCTCGTGGAGACGCTGCAAATCGCCATCCTGGCAACCCTCATCGGCGTCGTGCTGAGCCTGCCTCTCGGGCTGCTGGCCGCGCGCAACGTCACCGCGCCCTGGGTCGGCGCCCCCATGCGCCTCTTGGCCGCCGCCATCCGGGTCTTCCCCGCCATCCTCTGGGCCCTGCTGGCCGTCATCGTGTTCGGGCCCGGCCCACTGGCCGGCGTCGTCGCGCTTGGCTTCTACACCACGGGCTTCCTGACCAAGCTGCAATCCGAAGCGATCGAGGGCATCCCCCGCGACGCGCTCGATGCCGTGCGCGCCATGGGCGCCCCGCGCTGGCAACAAGCCTGGCACGTGGCGCTGCCCGAAGCCGCCAACGCCCTGCGCAGCCAGACCCTGTTCATGCTGGAATACAACGTCCGCAACAGCAGCGTGCTTGGCTTCGTCGCCGCCGGCGGCATCGGCGTGCAGATTGTCCAAGCCTACCAGTTCTTCGACTACGACCGCATCTTGGCGGCCGTGCTGGTGGTCTTCGTCACCGTCGTCCTCATCGACCAATTCAGCTACCTCATCCGGCGCCGCTACCTGGAACTGGAAGAGGCCCCCCGGGCCCGCTGGCGCGACATCCTGCGTCCCGCCACCGACTGACTATAGAGAATCCGTCGGGAAGCGGTTTGCGTGCAACGGACGCATGCAGCGCAATGAACGACCGCATGCACATCGCCGTGGACTTCGACGGCGTCCTGTTCGACCACGTGCCATACATCCTGCGCGGCTTCCGCGACCACGGCATCGACCTGGAAGCCGAAGGCCTTCGCCACTGGGACTACTACCAATACCAAGCCGTCCAGGATGCCGGGCTCACCATGCCCCAAATCCGTCGTCTGCTGATGGCCATTGAGACCGACCCCCACCTGCACCGGGAAGCACTCCGGGACAACTTGGCGCCCATCGTCATGGCCGGTTGGAAGGCCCAAGGACACCGCGTCGACGTGGTCACCGCCCGCGACCGGCGCAGCGAGGCCGTGACCCGGATGTTCTTGGAACGCCACCGCATCCCATTCGATTCCCTGCGCATGGAGGCCCGCATCAAGACCGGATACGACGTGCTCGTGGACGACGCCCCACACAACGTCCTGATGGCCGCCGCCGACGGGGGCCACGCGCTGCTGATGGACCACCCCTACAACCGCGACGTGCCCACGCACACCAACCCGCTGCGGGTCGCCGATTGGCAAGACGTGGCCGAAAAGGCCGGCGTCGTGCTGGTCTAAGCCACCACGGATGGCTGCACGTCAACAAAGGCCGCCACGGACGGAATCGCACCGTCTGGGTGGGCGCCATTGACGAACAACATGTGCGGCCCGGGGGCCGTGACGACGTTGGATGCCGGCGCGCGCACCGTCACCACGCCATCGCCTTCCTCCAGGACCTCCAAGAACAAGGCCCGCTGGTTGGCATCGTATGCGTGCGTGGTGGCGCCCGGGCGCATCAACATCACCGAATCCAACGCCTCCACGTCGACACGGACCGTGAAGGTCTCGCCGTAGCCGACGACCTCGGGGGCATCGACGATGACGGGCCGTTCGCCCCGGAACAAGTAGCCGGGCTCGTAGATCTCCAGGCGCGTCTCGACGATTTGTTCGTTGGCCGTGTCGCGGATGGTCTGGTCCGGATTGGGCAGCGGCACGTGGCCGCCAGCCAAGACCCGGCCATCGGGCAACAACAGCGCCGTCGAGTGGTACATCCGAGGCACCTTCATGGGCGCCATCGTGGACCACGACTCGGCGTCGGGGTCGTACAACTCGGCTTCCAAGATGGGCTGGTTCTCCTGGCCATGGAAGATCACGTTGTCGTACAGGCCACCGCCGATGGTCAAGACGTTGCCATCGGGCAACAACACGGAATTGTGATGCCAACGCGGGAACGCCATGCTGGGCCCTTGGCGCGTGGTGGGCGCATCCCCGGATGCGTCGATGATCTCCATGAGCGGCGTGGCCACCGCACCTTGCTGCAACGTGCCACCGAAGCTGACGATGGTCGGTGCATGACCGTCTTCGAACGTGGTGGGCAGCATGACGGAGCTGGCGTACTGGCGGGCACCGAATTGGCTGCGATCGTACGTGTACCACGTGTCCGTGGCCAAGTCGTAGCTCTGGAAGAACGACCACTCCGACTGGTCAGGGTGCTCGCCGAAGGGGCCCCACAGCGTGCCCGCCGTCGAGAAGAACGCATGGCCCGCCATGCCCCCGCCGGGCAGCACGTGCAGGCGCGGGTAGAGGGGCAACAAGTGGTCCTGGGTCCCGTCCAGGATGTCCCATGTGTCGCTGGCTTCGTCGTATTGTTCCCAGTTCTCCCATTGCTCCGAGTACGTGGCCAGGTTGCCGATGCCACTGGCCGCCACCGCGTCGCCCTCGGGTGTCGTCAAGACCGTCGGGTACCAGCGGTTCAACACCATGTCCGATTTCTGGGTCCAGGTGTCGTTGCTGTGGTCAAACACCCGCGCATCGGGCGTGCCATCCAAGAAGAGCTTCATGTCCGTGGAGGCGTCGTGCCAATGGGTGCCCCCCGCCGTCAGGATGCGGCCATCGGGCAACACCGTCTGGCCCGAACAGAACAAGTCCTCCGCGTCGCCGAAATGATTCTTGGGCGTCGTGATCGCGAAACCATCGTCCGTGAATTCCAAGACCCGAGACTCGCCGACCATCGGGTACGTGGTGAAGAACGTCTGTTGGTCCGGGCCATCGTCGTGGTGGGCTTCCACGCCCGACCAGTACAGCACGCGGCCATCCTCCAACAGCACCATGTTCACGGCGGGGACCTCGCCTTCGAACGGCGCCAGCCACCGGCCCTGGGCGCTCAACAAGTCGCTGACCGGCCGCACCGTGTCGTCTTCGATGGGCGATGGCTGCTCGGGCGTCGGCGGGTCGCTGGTGCAACCGGCGAGGAACAAGATGGCCACCACGGCCAGAACACGCATGCCACTCGATGGCGCGATGGCCACATAGCGGTGTCGTCCGTTGGGCGCCGACCCGACGACCAAGCAACCGTATTCTGCGCGAGTGCATTGCCGGCCCCATGCGCCTCCTGCTGGCCCTCGCCGCCTTGGCCCTCCTCCCGGGGGCCCAGGCGTGCTCCATCGCCGCCGTGTCGTTCACGTCCGCCGACCTCGGCGACGACATCGTCGTCACGCACCTCAACCAAGACGGCGTCACAATCGACCTCGCCACGGGCAAACAGACCACCCTCACGGAGGACTTCTTCCCGGCTGGGCGCATCAGCGACGACGGTCGCCACATCGTGTACAAGGCCCAACGTGGCCTGGGCGCCGATTGCAGCGGCGACGTCTACGTGCGCGCCGTCGGCTCCTCCTTCGAAAAGGAAGGCATCCGCGATTTCGACATCGCCGGAGGCTTGCTTGCCGTGGCCTGGGACGATCGCATCGATGTGTACGGCCTGGGCACCTGGAAGCGGATTGCGACGTACCAACACAGCGTTCCGGCTGGACCCTTTGGCCACCCTGGCAGCCTCACCATCGCGGTCCACCCCGACGGCCGGGTCGCCGCGGCCACGAACGACGAAGTGGTGGTCCACGGCACCAACGCGCGGCACGGCTTTGGCGCGGTGCGGGCCCTCGACTGGTTCGGCGACGACTTGGTCATGGCCGTCGCGCAAGACCCTGGCGTCACCTTCCAAATCGCCCGGGGCACCCAGTACATCGCCGTGGACGTCCCAAGCGACGATTGGGGCGAGACCAACATCGCCGCCGGCAAGGACCTCTACCTCCAATACGGCAACACCGTGCTGCACGTCGACGGTGAGACCACGCGTCGCCTCGTGGTGCCCAGTGGCCACGCCATTGGCTCCGTGGCCGCCGACGACGACGGCGCCGTGTTGATGGTGCTGGCGGGCCAAGCCCACGGAGAACCGCTGGGCATCCAACGTCTGG
>JBFKTF010000104.1:0-6757 GCA_041636435.1 Thermoplasmatota archaeon | reverse complement strand
GGCAATGCGTCGGCGTCGCCGCGCAGCGGGAAGCCTTGGCTGAGCGTGCCAATGGCGCCGCCGGTGGGGCCGTCGTCGGGGGCGTACGAGTCGAAGAGCGCGGCCCATGGGCGGCCTTCCATGTCGATGACGATGTCGATGAAGTCGCCCACACCGCTGCAGCGGTTGTCGTCGTCGCAGGGCCCCATGGCAATGGGGTCGGCGTCGGCGTGCAGGGCCGCACTTGCCAGGATGGGCTGGGCGGCCAGGGCGTCGGGGACGGTGACGATGAAGGCGGTCCAGTTGGCGTCGTCGTCGCCTTCGTTGACGATGTCCTTGGGCGTGCCGTAGTAGATCATGGCGATCTTGCCTTCGTCGCCGGCGGCGATGGCGGGGAAGACGGCGCTTTGGATGCCGGGAGCCGCCACGGCGTGGGGTTCGCTCCAGCTGCGCCCGTAATCGGTGCTGACGGCGAAGTAGGGGTCCCAGTCGCTGTCGACCCACATGGCGTAGACGTTTCCGGCGCTGTCGGCGGCCAGCTCGACGTCGTGGCGGGTGCTGGTGTGGTCGGGGGCGATCTTGTGCGTGGACCAGGTGAGCCCGTCGTCGTCGCTGACGGCAATCATGGGCGTGCCGCAGTGCATCTTGCCGAGGTAGGCGCGACCGTCGGGCCCGGTGGTGCCATGTCCGTGCAGGCCGCCACAACCGGCACCTCCGCCTTCATTCTCGGGCAGGCCGAAGACGGTGCGGAACGGATTGAAGGTGAGTCCGCCGTCGTAGCTGGTGGAGCAGGCGGAGTCGGCGATGCGGTTGACGCAGAGGTAGACGACGTTGTCGTAGCCGACCGTGGGGACGAGGCGGGGCGTCCCGGTGAACAGGGTGGGGTGGTCGAGCACGGGGGGCTGACCGCAGCCCAAGGCGTGGCCAGTGAAGGTCTCGCCTTCGTCGTCGCTCCACTGGATGTAGTTGCAGTTGAGGCCCTCCATGTCGAGGTTGAAGATGCGGTCCGTGTCTTGGTCGACGTGCACGTAGGGGTCGGTGGAGATGGGCGGCGTGCTGACGGCGCCCGCCAGCTTGGGCGTGATGGAGTGCCACGATGCGCCGCCGTCTTGGCTGCGCACGATGGAGACGTAGTCGCTGGCGACGCTGCCGTCCGTGGCGGACATGAACAGGTTGCCTGCCGAGGTGACACCGAGGGTCGGCTCGAAGTTGTCGAAGCCAGTGAGCGCCATGATGCCTTGCGGGAGGCTCAGGTTGCCCACGAGCTCCAATGCATCGTCGGCGCCGTGCACAATGGTGCCGATGGGTGGGGTCACCGGAGGCACGACGGGTTCCGCGTCGGGCTCCGGGGCATCGGCGGGGCTGGCGCAGCCGGAGAGGACCACGGCGGCGAGCATGAGGGACGTCAGCAAGGCGCGCATCAAGGAGCGGGGGACGTCCGAGGCAATATGGTTTCTGCCAGCGGCCTTTCACCCATCGACGGTCCAGTGCATGGGTTGGTTCATGCCATGGAACGAGGTGACGTACATGTCGAATTCTTGGTCAATGTGGACGCCAGCGTACACTTCCGCCGTGGATTTGCTGGGGATGCCGGGCAGGATTTCGATGATGGCGGTCCCGTCGGAGCCGAATTCGTGTTGGGTCCGCTTGGCGGCCAATTCCAGGCGCAGCGGCGAGGGGCCTTCCTCGAAGTGGATGAATTCCCCGTCCGCGTCCCGCAGCACCACGGTGAGCACTTCGGCGTACTCGTTGTTGGGCTTCCAGAAGACCTAAATGAGCAGGTCCTGGGGGTTGCGGTCCGGGATGTATTCGAACACGTGGTCGCGACCGGTGTTGCCGGGGCACAGGATGCGGTTGTCGTCGTCGGGGTCGCCGTTGCCGTGGGTGTGGCCGTATTGGACGATGGCGCCGCACTCGATGAGGCCCTTGAACACCTGCGTGTCATGGTAGCGGACGTCGTCGATGGCGCGCAGGACGAAGTCCACGACGATCCACTCGCCCGCACGCAGGTCGACGTTGCGGGTGCTTTGCTCGTAGCCTGGCGCGGAGGCCACGACGGTGACGGCATCGTAGTCGCTGCGGATGCGGTAGGTTCCGTCGTCGGCCACGATGCTGCTGTTGCCGTGCACGATGCGCACCTCGGCCCCGACGAGGGGGACCAGTGCCTCGGAGACCACGACCCCGCGCACGCCGCCTTGCAACGGCTCCGGCGCGTCCACTGGAGCTTGGCTGCAGCCGGCCAGCACGATGGCCAGGGCAAGGAGGCTAGCTTTGGACGGAATACGTGCCACTGGGGGGCGCCACATAAAACACCGAGACGAAGAGTTCGAAGTCCTGTTGGGCCGCAAAGCCGTATCCGGTGCCGCTCTCGTCGTCGTCCACGTTGCGGCCGATGTCGACCTCAATCGTCATGAGTCCTCCATCGGAGTAGAACCGGCTGGCCTTGCTGCTGGGAATCTGGGCCCGGATGGGGCCCGCGGCTTCGCTGCTGTGCAGTACTTCGTCGAATTCGCCAAAGCCGACGGTCTCGACGGTGAGGTTGAGGTCGCGGGCCATGTCGGATTGGGGCGTCCAGAACAATTCGACGACGATGCCGGCCACGTCGCTGTCCAACGAGATGTCGAATTGGCGCACGTCGGAGGCTCCAGCGGGGGTGCAGTCGTTGCGTTGCGGGGGCTGGTTGTTGACCCGCGTGATGCTGCTGCACGCGATGAGCCCGTCGAACGTGTCCACGGTGTGGTATGGTTCCAGCACCGGGATGGGCACCAGCGTGAAGTTGAGGCGCACGTTGGCCCCGGGCGGGAGCGTGATGCTCTTGCTGGTGGGGATGAAGCCGTCTGCTTCGGCGATGACGACGATGGCTTCGTCGACGGGGACGTCGTTGAGGCCGTAGTAGCCGTTGGCGTCCACCTCCGCTTCGAGACCGAAGGCCGGGATGGTGACCCGAGCCCCTTCCAATGGCACGATGGCGCCGTCGATGACGAAGCCACTGAGTTGGTCGGGGCTCGGTTCACCCGGTGCGGGGGAGGTGTCGGGCTCCTCGCCGCCGTCGCTGGTGCATCCGGAGAGGACGATCAGTGCGGCGACGAGGAGCGCGCGCATGCTCACTTGCGGCGGACCACGAAGGCGACGGCCAGAGCCAGCAGGCCAAGCAGCATGCCAGCGCCGGGGGCACCGTTGTCGGATTCGTCGTCGCTGCCGGCGGCTCCGGCGCCACCGGCGGTGGCGACGTCGCGCTCGTTGTCGGACTGGACCACGCCGGCGTCGGTGATGACGACCGGCGGGCTGCTGAACACTTCATCCCAGCCCATCATGTTGCGCACGACTTGGTTGCCACTGTAGGTGGTGGCGTAGTCATCCAGGCCGTAGGGGTGGTAGAACTCCTCGGTGGGGTCGGGCAGGATGGCACCCATGAACTGGATGCGGCCGGTGCCCAGGTCGACGTAGCCGAGGGCGATGTCGTTGCTGTCGCAGTTCTGGCCGAGGTTGCTGCCACCGCAGACGAAGCCGGCGATGCTGGCACCGTCGATGGCGAGGAACTGGGCGGGGTCGATGCCCCAGTTGGGTGCGGCGCCGCTGGTGCCCCAGCCCATGGGGGTGGGTTCGTAGGTCTGCTTGACGCCACCGCGGACCTTCTCCAGCATCGGGTGCGTGAGGTCCATGCGGATGCCGCCCATGTAGGCCAGCTGTTGCTCGACGCCGTCCTCGGTGAGGCCGGCTATGTCGAAGAACTCGAGCGCCGCGTCGGTCAGGACGAGGTTGCCGCCTTGGCTGACCCAGTCCATGAGGACGTTGATCTTGTCCTCGGAGACGGCGCCATCGGCGACTTCGTTGGCTCCCCAGGCGCCGTCAACGAACTGGTTGATGGCCGTGTTGGGGATGACGAGGTTGTCGAAGTTGGCCAGTTGGGTGCGCAGTTGGTCGGCGCTCATCTGGCTGGGGTTGATGGGTTGCAGGACGCCGGGGACGGCGGTTTCGCTGCCGCAGTTCTCGCAGACGAAGGGAGCGATGTCTTCCCAGTACTTGGCGGGGCGCGCCTCGAAGGGCGTGTCGGAGCCGTAGTCCCAGGCATCGTCGTTCGTGGTCTGGTCAGTCCAGCCGCCGGGCGTGGGTGCAGCGGCGCCGTTCTCGTCCACGTCGTCCAGGTTGGTGGCGACGTACTCGGGGACGACGTAGGCGCTGCGGGCGCCGTTGGTCTCGTAGCTGATCTGCACGTCGAAGGCGGCTTGGTCCATGAACGCCTTGACGATGTGGCGGACCATCCAGACGTGGTAGTCGTTGAACTGGGCGCAGACACCGGTCTGGTAGGCGGCGCCGCAGTTCAGGTGGTTGTAGGCCAGCTCGATGTCGTAGCCGGGGGCGTTGAGGCCGGTGCTCTGGGCAAAGAAGTCGCCGTTGAAGCCGGAGTCGGTGTAGCCGATGGCGTCGATGACGGTGTAGTATTCGGCGAACTGGCTGCTGCTGGCGGCCTCACTGGGGGAGGCGTCGGGGTCCAGCTGGCTGCCGGGGCCGGGGCAGTCGACTTGGGCGCAGATCTGGTTCACGGCGGGGGCGCCGGTGCGCCAGGCGGTCTCGACGGTCTCGAAGGCGCGGCCCCATTCTTCGAAGTGGCCGCCGGCTTCGGCGTCGGCGTTCCAGCGGTTCTTCAGGAGTTCGGCGAGGCTGATGCTGCGGAACATCTCCTGGGGCGTCATGCTGCCGGCGGGGAGCATGATGGCACCGAAGTTCTGGTGGTTGATCATGCCGTGGATGTCGATGGCGTAGTCCCACTCGAAGGAGTCGCTGGTCTCGCGTTGTTGGATGAGCCAGTTGGCGAAGCCGGGCAGGCCGGAGTCGGCGTCGCCGCCGGCTTCGGGTTGGCTCAGGACTTGGCGGCCGGCATTTTGCCAGCCGATGGTGGGGGTCTGGCGGTTCAGGTCCTGGCCGTTGCCGTTGACGCGCATGAATTGGCCGCCGCAGCCGCCGCCCGCTTGGGTGGGGCCAAAGGGCGTGCCGCCGGCACCGTAGCCGGCTTCATCGCAGACCCAGCCGTCCGTGTTGGGGAACAGCAGGAAGATGTTCATGAAGTCCAGGTAGTCGAAGTAGGTCTCCACTTGGCCGCCGGTGGGCTTGGTGAGGCCGCCGGGGAAGCCGGCGCCGTTCTGGACGGTCTCGGTGGCGAAGCCGATGTTGCGCGTCAGGTCCTCGAGCACGCGGAAACCACCTTCGCGGCCGCCCTTTTCGTTGCCGTGGATGCTGAGCATGAAGAGCAGGTTCAGCTTGTCATCGCGGGGGATGGGGCTGTTCTTGTTGCTGATCTCCAGGATGTAGATGGGGTTGCGTTCGGGTTCGCCAGCGGGGCTGGTGAGGCCGGCGCTCATGGCGACTTCGTGGACCGTGATGAGGTCCGGGTAGGTGCTGGCCAGGTAGTTCAGGCCGGCTTGGAATTCGAAGTAGCCGACGTAGTCACGGGCGAAGCCAGTGCAGCCGGTGGTGGGGGTCGAGTCGGTGCAGGTGAAACCCTTCTGGACCCAGGGGCTCTGGGGGCTACCCAGGTAGTCGCTGTCCTCGAGGGCTTCGGGGAACACACGGCCGGTCAGTTGCATGCAGGCTTCGGGCCCGATGGTGCCGGCGGTCTGGCTGCTTGCACCGTCGGCGGAAGCGGGACCACAGTAGGGAACCGTGGGGCTGGCGTCGGCGACGGGCATGGCCGCCAAGGCGAGGATGATCAGCGTCGACAAGGCGGTGCCTGTCTTGACCCAAGAACGCATATCGCGCCCACGAACACCTGTTCAGATAACGTTTGTCGGCCCAGTCCCCCCGTGGGAGGGGGCGTCAAAGGAGGAGGGGAGGAGGAAATCGGAGGGGTTCACCAGAAGTCGACGGAGGCGTCGGCGGAGTCGAGGGGGTCCTCGAACTTCTCCTTCTCGGCCTCGAAGCCGGCTTCCTTGGCTTCCGCGACCAGCGCGTCGGCGCCGGCTTCGTCGTGCTCGGGGAGCTCGAACGTGACGGAGTCACCGCTGGCCTGGTAGAGGGCCTTGAAGTGGGCTTCCTTGAAGGCGTCGCGGTCTTCGGGCTCCTTGCCCTTGATGGTGATGCGCCAGGTGGCCATCTAGTTCGCCTCCACGGATTCGACGCGGGCGGCGGAGTCGATGCGGTCCCATTGGCGGATGCGGGAGACGTTCTGCATGCCGTCGACGACTTGGCCAAAGACGGTGTGGACGCCGTCCAGGTGCTTGCAGTTCTGGGCGTTGGTGACGATGAAGAATTGGCTGCCACCGGTGTCCTTGCCGGCGTGGGCCATGCTCAGGGCGCCCAGCGCGTGGCGGCGGGGGTTGCCTTGGGTCTCGCACTTGATCTTCCAGCCGGGGCCGCCGGTGCCGGCCTTGCGGTCGCCCTTCTTGGCGCTGTGCGGGCAGCCGGCTTGGACGACGAAGTCGGGCACCACGCGGTGCACGTGGAGGCCGTTGTAGAAGCCCTGGTCGACCAGCTTGAGGAAGTTCTCGACGGTCTTGGGGGCATCGTTCTCGTAGAGTTCGATGGTGATCGGGCCGCGCTCGGTTTCCATGCGGACGAGCGGGAGGCCTCCTTCGGGACTGCCCATGGATGCGGGGACCCGCGCCTCCATATGAGAATGCTGGCCTAGGCGATGTACCAGCCATCGAGTGCGGGGTGGGGCGCTGCGTCGACGACGAAGTGGCCACCGATACCCGCGTCGCGGGCCGCTTTGACCATGTCGTCCCAGACCACCACACTCACATCGGAGTCGGTGCGCAGGACCACGTCGGCGCGGAAGCGC
>JBFKTF010000103.1:0-6761 GCA_041636435.1 Thermoplasmatota archaeon | reverse complement strand
TTGCCGTTGGGGTTGCCGTAGCCGACCCAATCCAAATCGTCGGGGATGCGCAGCACGGGGTGCGTCGGGTCCGGTGTCCCGATGCCGCCGCTGCTGCTCTCGATGCCCGAATGGAAAATGGGCTGCAACCAGTTGACGCTCTGGTCGACGGAGCCCAACACGATGAGGTTGCCCCCGCCGTAGACCCAGTCGCGCACCGCGTGCTTGGCGGCGGCGCTGGTCATGGCGTTGTGGTCGACGTTGCTGCCCACGACGAGCGTCGTCACTTCGTTGTAGCGAGGCAATCCCGCGCCGTCCAACAACCGCGCGGGCAAGTCGTTGTTCATGCTGTCCTTGGCGTCCGGGAACACGTCGCCGTCTTGGCCCGCGGCGCCCGGCTTGAAGCCGCCACAACGCGTGCTGTGCGCCTCGCCGCTGGGGTGTGCGGTGTCCGTGGTGCTATCGAAGTAGGTGTGGCAGAACTGTTGCACGAGTTCGTCGATGATTTGGACCTCGGCCACCACGGCGTCCGATGGGAAGTATTGCTTGGCGCCCGGCGCGGTGGACGTGCCCGACGGCGTGAAGGGCTCCAATGGGGCCGCCGTCACGAGGATCCGTTGGCTCACCATGGGGGCGTCCCACGTCGGCGAGCCGTCGTAGGATTGCATGTACGCGGTGTACTCGCCGGAGTTCAGGCAACCGATGTCGACCACTTGGTCGCTGGTCTTCTTCTCCAACTTCAAGCCACTGTGCCAGGACGAACCCATGGCCGTGGGGAACACTTCGGTGTCGGTGCTGTCCACGACGCGCAGCGCAAAGCGGGTCGTGGCGACGGTGCTCAAGCTGTCGTATTCGAGCTTGATGTGCTCGCTTGCCTCGCAACTGGCCCCATAGTCGACGTAGTTGGTTTTGTCCGTCTGCAACAACAGGTCGTGGGCGGTGGCGACGGTGCCCTGCACCTCATCGCTGGTGGAGAACGTCTTGGTGATGCTGGTCAACGTGCCTTCCGTGTCGAGGATGTCCACCGACATGCTGGTGCCGTCCTTGCATGCTTTGGGCACGCCCGGTGCGGCCGCGTCGTATGCGGCCACATCCAGGAAGATCGTCGTGGTGGCGCCACTGGCTGGCACTTCGTACGTGTTGCTGGTGCGCGTCGTGGCCGCGGCGTCGCCCACCGTGTAGGTCCAGAGGGCGTTGAATTGGGTGTTCGTCTCGCCACCGTTGGTGATGTCCACGGAGAACCGGTAGACTGCGCCGTTGCTGGTGGTCAATGGGCTGAGCGAGCAGACGGGATCGGTCACACTGAGGCCCGCGATGGGGTCGCTGGGGGGTGCCTGCCCATTGGTGGTGACGTCGATGTCGCCGATGTACGTGACCTTGAAGTTCTGGTCCTTGACGCCGCTGGCCAGCAAGTCGCGCACGCTTTGCAGGCTAGGGGCGGCGCGGATGTGGAAGTCCAGGCCCGGATCGCCAATGGCCTGGAGAGCCTCCTCGTAGTTGACGTAGCCATCCACGGCGTCGCTGGCATACGGCGCCAGCCGCAGGTTCTGCAACTTGGCATACGATACCCGGCCGGGGCTTTCCAACAAGCCGAACTTGACCATCGCGTCCGGGTCGTTGATCCAATCCTGGGTGCCGGCCCCATCCGGGGCGAAGCCCGTGGAGTCGAGGATGATGGCCGCCAGCGCTTGGCTTTGCACGTCGCGTCCCGCTGCTTGCACGTCGTCGTCCAGGTTCGAACTGCTCAGGCTCTGGGTGGAGACCAAGACACTGCCAATGATGACGACGAAGATGCCGATGCCGACCAAGCCGACCAGGGTGCTGGAAACACCAGAATCCTCCATGCAGAGCAAGGGAAGCCCCGTCCATATATCAACGGATGCGGGCCCGAATCATCGAATATGGGGAAGGGGAAGAGGGGTCGCCGCGCGCCTACTGGACGCTGGCGCTCAGGGGCACGTCACTGGAGAGGGTTTCCAGGACCACGTTGGCCAGTTCCACGGCGACTTCGAAGGAGTCGTGCAGGGCCTCTTCGGAGCCGGCCATCAGCACCATGGTCTCCCAAGTGTCGGCCACGTGCCAGAATGGGTAGGCGCCTTGCGGGATGACGACGCCGCCCACGACGGGCAACTTGCCGCCGGGCAGTTGCCACTGCTCGAAGTCGCTGATGAAGAAGCCCGTGGGGACGCCGAGGGCCATGAAGTGCGCGTAGTCGCTGCGGCCGAGGCTGATGCCCTGGTACTGGATGGCGGAGTCGGGCATGCCCAGTTCGAGGCGCTTGGCTTCCACGACGGCCTGCAGCTCGGGGCTGTTCTCGTCGAAGTAGATGGGCGCGTCGATGGCGGGCCAGTTCAGGCCGAACATGTCGAGGTTGAGCATGCCGCGGCTGGTGAGGTTGCCGTAGGGCGTGGCGCCGTCCAGGAAGAACGCCTCGGCGAAGGCACCGCTGCCCTGCAGGCCGCGTTCTTCGCCGTCGAACATCACAAAGGCGATGGTGTATTCGGGGACGATGCCGCTGGCGGCCCAGGCCTTGGCCATGTGCAGGGTCATCATGGTGCCGCTGCCATCGTCGTAGGCGCCAGCACTGGCCTGGTCGTGGCTGCTGCCGGTGGTGGTCATGTCGTAGTGGCCGCCGACGGTGACCCATTCCTCGGTGTTGTTGCCCCACAGGATGCCGACGATGTTCTCCTGGTCGATGCCCTGGGTGAACTCTTGGCGGTAGACTTCGAGGCCGAAGCTCTCGAACTGGGCCGCCATCCAGTCGCGGGCGCCGACGTGGTCGGCGTGGTTGCCCTTGCGCTGGGGGAAGTCGGTGACGAATTGTTGCAGGTCGTCGAGCAGCATCTCGACGTCGACCTCGATGGGCAGGACTTCCTGCACGTCGTCGACGGGGTTGTCCTGGACGGGTTCGGGTTGGCTGGCGCAGCCGGAGAGGGCCACGGCCATGATCATGAGTGCCACAAGCACGCGCATGGGTTGGTGGCTGGCTGCAGCGATATTAGGGGTTGTGGTCCCCCAGTGTGAAACCAAACGACACGGACTCGGCCGTGCCCGTGGCCACGCCGGCTTCGGGCTTGGGCAAGGCGCCATCGCGCACCGCTTGCAGCCGGTAGGTTTCCAGATCGATGCCCTCCAGTAGCTTCTCCATGCCGGCCACGTGCCCGTCGCCGACCACGGCGAGGCCCACTTCCCCTGGAAGCAACGCGTGGCGGATGCCGCTGGCCATGCGGGCGTCCCGCTCCGCAATGACGACGCGATGGATGGTCGGGAATTGTTCCCGCAGTTCCTCCAACACGGCGCCGGGGTCGTCTTGGTAGTCGCGCAATTGTTGCTCCATCGCTTCCTTGCTGTCCCGCTTCTTGGGCAGCATCTGCTGGAAGCCGGCCTTGGCCAACATGCCCAGGGCCCGCAGGCGCTCCCGCAGGCTCAGTTGCTTCAAGGCGCGCTTCAGTGTCTGGTCGGCGGGGGCGTCGATGAGCAACACTCGGGCCCCGATTTCTTGGCCTGCTTCGAAGGCGGCGACCATCTCGCCACCCACTTCGGCGCCGTACATGCCCGCCACGCTTTCCTGGAACTTCTGCAAGCGGCCGTGGATGAGGCCGCCCTTGCTGGGTGGGTTCTGGCCGGTGCGGCGTCGGTACAGCAACGCTTGCAATCGACCTTGGTCCAACTCCACGAAGACCTTGTCCGGGCGCACGGCGCGGATGGCATCCTGGATGGTGTCCTCGATGCGGAAGACGTGCCCGGTGCCGATCAACACCAGGCGCGGCGTTGCTTCGGTCTGGGGCTCCATGGCCGCTCCACTCGCCGTGGGCTACTTAATCCACCCCCGCCGTCGCGTCGGCGTGCGTCCCCGGGTGCTGCTCAACTGCGCGGTCAGCCAGGACCGCCATTTGGCGGGCCCCGACGGCCAGCCCGTCCGGCTGAGCGACGCATTGGACATGCAGCGCGTGCACGCCATGCGGGCCGGTGTCGACGCCATCCTGGTCGGCGTGGGCACGGTGCTCAAAGACGACCCAAGCTTGCTCGTCAAGGCCGAATACGTGGATCGCGCGCTGGCCGACCGGCACCCGACGCGCGTCGTCCTGGACACGCGCCTCCGCACGCCCGCCACGGCGCGGGTCCTGCAAGGCGACACCCCGACGATCGTCTACCATGCAGCAGGCGACAAGGCCGCGGCGGCCGGTCTGGATGGCGCGGAGCTGGTGCGCGTCCCGAAAGTGATGGAGCGGGTGGATTTGGAGGCCGTGTTGCAGGACTTGTCTGGACGCGGCATCGAGAGCGTCATGGTGGAAGGCGGCGCCGAAGTGTTGGCGGCCTTCCTTGAAGCCGGTTGCTGGGACGAGTGGAGCGTGTACGAAGCGCCGGTCCATCTCGGCGGTGGTCCCGCCATTCCGACCCCGGCCCAGCTGCGGGAATGGGGTGTGGCCATGACGTCCGAGATGGCCCGCGGCGATGGCTGGCTGCGTTGCTTTGCGCCGCAGCTCAGTCGATGATCATCGTGTCGTGGTGGGCGTTGGCCAACACCTCGTCCAACAAGTGGCCGCTGAGTGCGTCCATGTCGACGTGGCCACTGGGACCAGTGAAGCGCCAGACGCAGCGGTGGAAGATGCCGATGTGGTGCAAGCGCACGTGGTCGGGGCGTGGCGCGACCGCCTTCTTCTCGGTGTAACTGAAGCCGTTGTCGTCGTCTTCGATTTCCACGTCCACCATGCGGGTGTGGGTGTCCATCAGAAAGTCCGTGGCGCATTGGCGGGCGCGGTCCTCGCTGACTCGAAGCGTCCGTTCATGGCCTGGAAGATCGGGGACGTCCGCCAGGCGCGTGAAGCCCTGCGGGTCCACCTCTTCGGCCGCCACATCGAGCACGACCTTGTCGGTGCCATGCACTTGCACGCGGCCGGCGACCGTGTCGTACCGCAGGCTGCCTTCGGCCAACAAGTCGCACTCGTAGTCCAGCAAGTGCACCGGTTGCAGGATCATCTGGACCGAGTCGATGCGGTCCATCTTGCCACGCAAGCGGGCGCGACCGTCGTCGGGTGTGATGCGGATGGGTAGCAGCGGGTGGCTTGCCTCGACGCCGGTGGGTCCTTCGTCGGGCAAGGCCAACGGATCGGGCATCTGCAATTCGTTCTCGTCGGCGGCCGCCGCCAGGGCAGCAAAACCGTCCAGCAAATCGCCGGAGGGGTCCTCGACGGGTTCCGTGCCCATGGTCTCGAATGCCACCAAGTCGATGTCGTCTTGGAACGCCGGCGGCAACAACTCGGTCACGCTCTCGGCGACGGGGCGTGCCTGGTCGGGTTGCAAGCGCAGCGGCGTGGGTGCGTGTCCCAATGCACCGGCGAGGCGGGCATCGCCCAACACCCGCACCGTCTCGTCGTGGTCCCAGAGCACCACGCTGTGGCCCGGGCCTTCGACGGCGCCCGTGTGGCACAGCACCGCGGCATCGGCGCCCACGTCGTCGGCGACGTCGGCCATGTCCGCCACGGCCGCCATCGGCAACGGATCGTCCGTCTGGACGTCCAGGATGAAGGCCCGCTCCTCCGACTCGGCCAACAAGGGCACGGTGTACACGGTGCCCGAGCGTCCCTCCAAGGCGGCCTGCTTGGTGCAGGTGTAGCCGTGGACGGCGAGCGCTTCGGCCATGGCGTCGATGGCGGACATGGACCCAACAGGAGGTAGGACGCTACATCAAGCCACCGAAGTGGTGTGCGCCACCCCATCGCAACAACCTCAACCACGCACCGGCATCGCCGCGCATGCGCGTCGAGGGCATCGAGCAGGCACTGCACGCCATGCGGCGCATCGACCGCCCCCTCGACGTGGAGTGGGTCGCCATCGAGCCCCGTGAGCCGCCCCCCACCGCCGCCGTCGACGGCAGCCATGCGGTGCTTGTGGACACGGGCGCCGTGTGGATTGTGGCCACCCGCGCCGCCGTCGCCACCGACGGCCGCAGCGACCCCCCAATGCAAATCCACGGCTGCCTTGCGGGCGATGCCCAAGACCTCGTCGACCAACGATACGTGCAGCGCGGCTTGACGTCGCCCCCGGTCCGCAGCGCGGAGGCCTTCGCCACCGCCCTGCGCAGTTTGGACGAGTTGGACGCCGCCTTCCAAGCCATCCGCGACTTGCCCGAAGGCGGCTTGTTGCTGGTCGACGGCGCCACCACCGGATTGCCTCCGGGGCCACAGGAAATCGCCGACCGCATCCTGGATCGTGCCACCGCCAGCGGCGTGCACTTGGCGGGCGTCAGCAAGCGCTCCGGCCTGGCCGACGCCGACGGGCCATTGCTGCCACGGCTGCGCCGCGCCGCCGGCCCCGTGGAGACTCCAGTGGTCACGCGCTTGGCCGGTTGCTTCGGCACGGTGCTGCACCCCCAGAGCCCGCACGCGTTCCGCATCGACTGCGAAGAGCAAGTCCTCGCCTGGCTGGCGGCCATGTCCAACGACGCCGTGTACGTCGGCTACCCGTACCCATTGGCCAAGGCACACAACACCGCCGCCATCACCCACGCCGAGGCGCGGCGCGTGCGCGAGCGCGTGCTGCGCGAAGCCGGGCCCCATGCCTGGGCCCTGGACGACTTCCACGCCGTGTTGGACCGCAACGTGGCACGGTGATGCCCAAGCCGGTCGACGCTCCGGACGGCGCGGACGGTCCGGTCGCTTCTGGCCGTCGGCAACGCCATAGCCGCCCGCCCGGTCGGCCCCATGTGCCCGCCGTCGTGGCCCGTGTATTGAGCAAACGGTTTGGCGACTTCACCGCCGTCGATGGCATCGACTTGGACA
>JBFKTF010000102.1:0-7007 GCA_041636435.1 Thermoplasmatota archaeon | reverse complement strand
TGCCGCCGGATGACGACCTGGCGGGGCTGTCCGCGGCGGCTCCACCAGCGCCAGGCACCCCAGGCGGCGAGGACGACGACGGTAAGGGTGAACATGGCGGTGTCAATGGTGCTCCACCATTCAAAGCTGGGAGACACAGTGACGATGTCGGGCTCCGTGCCGCCGGCACCGGTGACGACGGGCTGGTTGGTCTCGGTGTCCACGACGATGTTGAAGAAGAGGTAGAAGTTCCGTGGAGTGAGTGGCCACAGGAGGCTGACGCCGCCGGCAAAGACGTCCATCAGCAAGTGACCGCCGATGTAGTAGGTGCTCAGGGCGACGTTGCCTGGGGCGCCAGGGCGCCACATGTATTCGCCCAGGCGGCTGGTGGGATCCCGGACGCGCCAGAGGACGAACAGCGTCGCGGCGAGTGCGAGTGGTATCCAGATGTTGCTGAGCAGGGCCCGATGGTATTCCTTGGCGAAGAAGTAATCGAGGTCGGGGACCAGGGCAAGGGGCGCCCAAAGCAGGAGCCGCTTGCGGGCGACGGGAAGGAAGGCGATGCCGAGGAGCACCGGCACGAGGAGGTGGGGCAGCACCGAAGGCATCGAGCGTGGAGGCGTGGCGGCGATGATGGGGTTTGCGCCAATGCGCGTCCGAATTCATCCCACTCGGCGCGGCGGGCAACTACCCGCACGTGCTGGCACCCGCATGGACAAGCCACCGCCCTGAGGGGTGCGTTTGCCGGCGCGGCACCATGCAGGGGCCGTCTATTCTTCTTCGTCGACGCGCAGGATGCGGCCGCCGCTTTCGGCCAGGTGCTTGCGGCTGCCTTCGGTGGCCCAGTCCGGGTGGTCCATGCGCTTCAGGACGGAGCCGAGGATGCCCATGATGTTGTGGACTTCGTAGTCGCTGGGCGTGGAGCGACCCACGATCTTCCGGAAGATGCCCTTGGCGACTTCGCGGCGCCATGGGCGGCGCTCGGTGCCGTCCACGATGTCGTCCCAGGCCTTGGTCATGTGGCGCAGCGTGTCCGGGTCGAGCACCCGGGGCTCGGTGATGATGTCGGCGCGCACGCGCATCAGCTCGTAGCTGAGGATGGTCACGGCGTGGGCCAGGTTGAGCGAGTTGTAGTCGTCGGTGGGGACCGTGACGAGTTGGTCGAGTTGGTTGACCTCCTCAGCCGTCAGGCCCGTGTCCTCGCGGCCAAAGACCAACGCGACCTTGCCTTCGAACTCCTTGAGGCCCTCGGCCCAGTCGCGGACATCCAGGGTCTTGCGCAGGAAGCGGTTGTCCGCCGTGGTGGTGCGGGCCGTCGTGCCCACGCTCAGGCTGGTCCCTTCGAGGGCCTCTTCCAAGGTGTCCACAATCGTGGCGTCGAGGAGGCTTTGCTTGGCGTGCACGGAGCGCGCCAAGGCTTCGTCGCAGCGGATGTCGCAGCGGGGTGCGACGAAGCGCAGGTCGGTGATTCCGAAGTTGGCTGCGCCGCGTGCAATGGCTCCGACGTTGCCAGGGTGGCTGGTGCCGACGCAGATGACCGTGCCGTCCACGGCGGCGCCGAGCCGGGCCCGCTCAAGACGGTTGCGTCGGCGCCGGCCCCGTGGGACCAGGCTTTAAGCGGCCACTTGGTGACCCGGGACCAATGGCGGAAGCCCCCGAGAATGCGGTCAAGACCGGCACGACGACGCTGGCCATCGCTTGCGATGATGGCGTCGTGATGGCGACGGAGAAGCGCGCCACGATGGGGCACCTGGTGGGCCACAAGAACACGCAGAAGTTGTTCCCGGTGGACAACCACTTGGCCTTGACCACGGCTGGCCTCGTGGGCGATGCCCAGATGATTGCCCGCAACTTGCAGGCCCAAGCGCAGTTGTATCGCTTCAAGCGCGACACGCACTTGCCGGTGCGCGGCGCCGCGACGCTGCTGGGCAACTTGCTCAACCACTCCAAGTTCCACCCGTACTGGGTGCAACTCATCGTGGGGGGCTACGATCACCGCGGCGGCAGCATCTACTCCGTCGACTCGGCGGGTGGCAGCATCCCCGAGACCTGGACGACCACTGGCAGCGGTTCGCCGTTCGTCTACGGTGTGCTGGAGGACCGCTACGTGGATGGCTGCAAGGTCAAGGACGCCGTCGACCTCGCTATCCGCGGCCTGAACGCGTCCATGCGCCGTGACGCCGCCAGCGGCAACGGCATGGACATCGCGGTCATCGACGCGGACGGTTTCCGCCGCCTCGAGCAAGCGGATCTGGAGAAGCGCCACAAGGCACTGAAGCTCCCGATGAGCTTCCACGCTTAGCGCGACGATTTGAGCATCGCAGCCCAGACGTCGGGCACGAGCAAGGCGAGGCTGCAGGCCCCAAGAATCATGACGACGAACACGCCGGTCAGCAGCCCGAGGGCTTGCACGTTGACGAGCAGGAACAGGGTCATGGCCAGCCCCAGTCCACCATAGATGCGCCGAGCCAGGACCCATTGTTGCTTGAGTTTGCGGCGCTCTTTGATGCGCCGGTTGGCGTCGCCGGGCCGGACGATTTTGTGTTCGGCCGGCTCGGGTTCGTGCATGGTCAGTCGCGCTTGCGGCGCGCCAGCAACTTGACGAAGTTCTCGGGCGTGACGACCAAGGGCAGGCTCAATGCGCCGACCACGACGATGGCGAAGACGGCGGCGGGTGGCGTCCAAAGGGAGTTCAGGGCGGCGATGAGCACGGCGGTCCCGACGCCGACCCATCCATACACCTGCCCCATCTTGTTCAGTTTCTCGCGTTGTCGCTTGCGCTCCTGGATGCGTCGATGGGCGGCGCCTTCGCCAATCTTGCCGTATCCTCCCTGGGAACCAACCACGCGAGGGTAGCTTTCACGCGGTTTTTGGCTCCACCGGTGCGTCGGCGGGCCGCAGCAGCCAACCCAGCACAATGCAGCCAATGGCGGTGAACGAACCCAGCCTGGCGCCGGGTACGGGGACCGCGAGCAGGCCGACGAGGCTGGCAGCAGCCAGGACAATCCACACGGTGCGGCGGCGCCAAACGGGCCAGGCGTCCTTGACCAACCCAGCGGCGGAGATGGCCCCGGAGGTCAGCGCGGTGATGCCGAGCAGGAGCAGGACCATGCTGACGGCGGCGACGGTTTGAAGCAGCACGGCGGCCGCGGCGCCAGCGAGGGTGGCGATGCCGGCGGCCAAGTGCAGCAGGGCCCGGCTCCAGCGGCCCCGGATCCAGAGCAACAACCCAGACACGGCGATGAGCAGAACAATCGCCATGGCGACGGGGGGTGCTAGCAGCGCGATGCCGCTGGCGAAGTTGGCCTGGGCGAAGGCCAGAAGCCCCAGGTACGATGCCGCAAAGACGAGGAGGCGGCGTCCCGGCGGCGCTTCGAGTTCGGCGTCGGCGAGGAGACCGCTCACGCGGGGACGCTCCGCACGAGTCGGGCTCCGTTGGGGTCCACGGCGCAGCGGATGATGTCGCCGTGTCCTTCGAGCAGGGCTTCGGCGCGTTCCAAATCGCCGGCTTCTCCGGTGACCCACATGGTGTGGCCCAGCATGCATTGCCCCCAGTGGCAGTCGTCTGGGAGTTGCTGACCCAGGGCGACCATTTGTTCGGGGCGCAGGCCAAGTGCGGCGCTGAATGCGGCGGATTGGTGCAGCAGTTCGGACCAAGCACGTTCACGACCCAATTCGAGGATGACGTCGACGGCTGGGTCACCGACGATGCGGGTCTTCTCCTTCCAGTTGGGGTCGCGGATGATGGTGCTGGTGCTGATGCCACCACCCAGAACGCAGAACAGGAACTCCGTGGATTCGGGCGCCGGAATCTGCATGGCCCAGCCAGTCGGTGGGCAGCCGGGTTTGATGCGCAATTCGCCGCCACCGAACCAGGAGCCGATGGCGTCACCGAGTCCGGTGCCTTGTTCGACTTCGGCCACGTGGGTCACTTCCAGGGCGCGGTCGTCGTCGATGTCCAAGAGGCTGCACGCAGCAAGGCTGGCGGCCAACGTGCCGGCGGCGCTCATGCCAAAACCTTGGCCCTCGGGCAGGTCGAGTCGCAAGTCGACGCGCAGCGCTTGATCGGTCAAGGCGGCCAAGGCGGCTTGCGTGACGGGTGCCTTGGTCTCCTGGCCGTTGATGGTGATGCGGGTGGTGTCGCTTTCCTCGACGGTGGCCCAGGCGCCCTTGGTGAGGCTCCACCCGCCGCCGCGGCTGCCGCGATGTTGGGGCTTGGGGCTGCCGTCGTGGATGGCAAAGAGGCCGGTGACGTGGGCTGGTGCGAAGGCGCTTCGACTCATGCGACCTCCCGGATGATGTGGCGGTAGATGGTCTGCTTGGCCCCCTTGTGGTGGGTCTCGCCGCCTTGGTGGATGAGCCAGACGTCGTTGTCGTCGGCGCCCATGGCAGTGGCCAAGTTGGCGATGATGTAGTCGGCACCGTATCGTTCGAGCCGCCCACGCGCCCGCTCCTTCAGGGTCGCTTCGTCGCTCTCGGCCTTGAACGCGATGAGCGTCGCCTCGCCGTTGACTTGACGAATCGCTTCGATGACCTTCTCGACGGGGCGGAGCTTGATGACGGGCTCGCCTTCGCTGGCAATCTTGTGCTGGCTTGCCTCGGGAACGTAGTCGCTGATCGCCGCCGGCATCCAGATTTGGTCGAAGTCCGCCGCGTCCTTGGCCATCGCCATCAAGTCGGCGTGGCTGGCAAAGCGGCGCACCCGGTCACGCAATGCCGCGGGGACCTCGGCGCTGCCGTGGCCATACCACAACTCCACGTCGTGGCCGGCGCGGAACAATTCCTGCGCCAGGGCCGTGGCGGTTTTGCCGCTGCTGCGGTTGGTCATCACGCGCACGGGGTCGATGGCTTCCGCCGTGGCGCCACCAACCACCAGGACCCGCTTGGGCTCTTGGCGGTGGAGGCGGTGGATGACGTGGTCGACGATGGATTCGATGTCGGCCAACTTGGCCTTGTGTTCCTCGCGGCTGGGCTCCACCCACGTGACGCCCATGTCCAGGAGCTCCTGGATGTGCTTGGCGACCTGGGGGTGCTCCATCATGCCTTCGTGCATGGCGGGGGCGACGACCACGGGGCGGCCGTGCCCGAAGGCGACGGTGGCCATGGTGGTGACCGGGCCATCGTCGATGCCCAGCGCCATCTTGCTGATCGTGTTGGCCGTGGCGGGCGCCACCAGAAACAAGTCGGCTGGCTCGGGGACGTCCCCCAGAAGCGCGACGTGCTCGACGCCGCCGCCGAGCTTGGTGATGACCGGTTGGCCGGTGCCAAAGTGCAGCGCATCGGCGCTGATGATGCCCTCGGCGGCCTTGCTCATGACGCCGATGACTTCCGCGCCGTGGCGAATCAATTCGCGGCCCAGTTCGACGGTCTTGACTGCCGCGATGCTGCCAGTGACGCCGAGCACGATGCGGCGCCCGGCAAGAAGGTCGCTGCGGCTGCAACGGATGTTCTCCACCGGGTGCACGGAGGGGAGACTCCGTTGTGGCCCTGAAAAGGCCGCGCCTTTGCGCCGGCAAGACCATCAAAGCCCTCGGGGGTCCTGCATCGTGGACAAGGTCACCATCCACTGCTTCGGACCCACCCCTGGCCCCGGCGCCCACGTCGTGGCGGCGTTTCCCAGCGTCGGCCTCGTGGCGACGATTGCCGCCAACCACCTCGTGGAGCAGTTGGGCCTCGAGCAGATTGGCGTCATGGACAGCCCCAAGTTCCCGACGCTTTCGGTCATCGAGCATGGGGTCCCCATGGATCCGGTGCGCATCTACGCCGGCCACGGGCTGGTGGTGTTCTTGTCCGAGTTCCAACCCAACCCCCAATTGGTGCGCCCCATCAGCGAGGCCATCGTCAAGTGGACCCGGGACATCAAGGCCGCATCCCTCATCGCCCCCGAGGGGCTGGTGACGGACGAGGACACCATGCCGGAAGCCTTTGTGGCTGGCAGCACGCAAGCCTGCCGTGAACGCCTGGATCGACTCGGGGCCCAGATGTTTGAGGAAGGCATCGTGGCCGGCGTCACGGGGGTCTTGTTGAACCTGGGGCGCCGCGACGCCCAAGACGTCATCGCCATCCTGGCCGAAGCCCACCAAGGAGAACCCGATGCCCGCAGCGCCGTGGCCATCGTTGAATGGGTCTCCAAGATTGCCGGTGTCCCCATCGCCGTCGACCCGTTGCTGGAGGAAGCGGAGCTGTTCGATGGCTCCGTGGACGCCGTGGAGCGCCGCATGCGGGCCCATGGCGGGCAAGCCGAACTCGGCGACCAGACCATGTTCGGGTGACACCGCTTAAGGCCGGCAGCCCGAGTGCAGCGCAGTGGAGTACGCCACGCTCGTCTCGTTCTTCGAACGCCTCGAGGCCACCACCAAGCGCCTGGAGATGACCGCCATCCTCGTCGAGATGCTCGACGCCTCCGAGCCCGCGGAGATGACGCCGATTGTCCGCCTCATGCAGGGCAAGGTCGCCCCCGATTGGGACGGCATCGAACTGGGATTGGCCGAGAAGATGGTGCTGCAAGTGCTGGGCAAGGCCGCCGGCCTCAACATGAAGGCCGATGGCTTGCAAGTCGCCACCAAGGCATACCACGACGCCGGTGACTTGGGCGAAGCCGCCAAGGCCCTCATGGCGAAGAAGGGCGGCGCCCGACAAGTGGGGCTGATGTCCTTTGGCGAGCCCGATGAGAAGCACTTGGATGTGTCCGAGGTCTTTGCTCGCCTGCGCGCCATCGCGGACGTCACCGGCGCTGGCAGCCAAGACGAGAAGCAAGGCTTGCTCAGCAGCCTCCTGGCCGACGTCTCCCCCACGGAATCCAAGTTCATCATCCGCACCGTCGCAGGCCGCGCCCGCCTCGGCGTGGCCGAATTGACCTTCTTGGAAGCACTGGCCGCATGGCATGTCGGCAAAGGCGTGCGCAGCGTCACCGAGATGGAGCCCGAAGACCGCGCCGAACACGAACGCGTCAAGGCGGTCTTGGAGCAGGGCTTCGATGTGCGCAGCGACTTGGCCGTCGTCGCCCAGGCATTGGCCGACCACGGCCT
>JBFKTF010000101.1:0-7112 GCA_041636435.1 Thermoplasmatota archaeon | reverse complement strand
CGACGGGGTAGTCCTTCGTGTAGCCGTTGCCACCGTGGATCTGGATGGCTTCCGTGGCGGCCCACATGGCCGTCTCGCTGGCGTAGACCTTGGCCATGCTGGCTTGCATGGAGTAGTCGACCTTGGCATCCTTCATGGCGGCGGCGCGGTGGATGAGCAGGCGGCTGGCGTCGATGCGAGTCGCCATGTCCGCGAGCTTCCACTGAATCGCTTGGTTGGCGCCAATGGGCTTGCCAAACTGCTTGCGCTCCATGGCGTACTCCTTGCTGGCCTCGAAGGCGGCTTGGGCGATGCCGAGGGCTTGGCTGGCGATGCCCAGGCGGCCCCCATCGAGGGTCTGCATGGCGATCTTGAAGCCCATGCCTTCGTCGCCGAGGCGGTTCTCTTCGGGCACGTGGACGTTTTCGAAGAACAGGGGGCAGCACGGGGCACCGCGGATGCCGAGCTTGTCTTCGGTCTTGCCAATCTCGAAGCCGTCCATGCCCTTCTCGACGATGAAGGCGGATTGGCCCTTGTGCTTGGCGGCGGCATCGGTCTGGGCGAAGACAATGTATGTCTCCGCGGGGCCGGCGTTGGTGATGAACAGCTTCTGGCCGTTGAGAACGTAGTCGCTGCCTTCCTTGGTGGCCGTGGTGGCCATGCTGACGACGTCGCTGCCGGCGTTGGGCTCCGTGAGACCGTAGGCGCCGATGCGCTTGCCTTGCAGCATGTCCGTGAGGTAGCGTTCGTGCTGGTCGTCGTTGCCAAACGTGTACAGGGGCCAGCCACTGAGGCTGTTGTTGACGCTGGCGATGACGCCGGTGCTGGCACAGCCGCGCGACAGTTCCTCGATGGCGATGCAGTAGCTGACCATGTCGGTGCCGGCGCCGCCCTTGGCTTCGGGGAAGTTCATGCCCATCAGCCCCAGGGCACCCATCTCGTCCACCAGTTCCTGGGGGAAGTAGTGCTCGCGGTCGATCTTCTCCGCCAACGGCTTGACCTTGGTGTCGGCGAACTCGCGCACCATGTTGCGGATCATCTCGTGCTCTGGGCTGGGGCTCAGGTCCACGAAGCGGCGACCCCGAGCCCCTTCTTAACGGGAAAGGACCGGGTCATGACCAACCAACGGACGACAGGTTTCAAATAGAGAGCAAAGGACCTCGTGTTGTGCGGTTCCAGGTGGCCCTAATTGCCCTGTTGATGCTGTCGTTCCCGGCGGCAGCCCAAGGCGCGGATTTTGTGGAAGACGATGGCGGCGACGTGCAGAGCAGCAGCGGTGCCCCGGCCCCCTCGTCCATGGCCGAAGTCGATCTTCGAGCCCTGCGCATCCTGGAGACCCCCCGCGACATTGTCTTGACCATCGAAGTGGCGGACATCGAACCAGAAGGACAACCGGACGTCCTGGCCTCCGCCTTCGAAGTGGAGTTCCAACACAATGGCCAAGGCTTCGTGGTCTACTTGACCCGAAACACCGTCTTTGGCGGCGCCGAATTCTTTGGCCAGTTATTCCAAGTCGACGCGGCCACGGGACGGGAGAGCTTCCTCGAGCAGTTGGTGGTCGAAGTGGACCACGACGAGGAGACGCTGAGCGTGTCCTTGCCCCGGAGCCTGTTGCGCGACGGCAATGGTTCGCCGCCGTTCCCTGGGCGCACTTTGGATGACTTTGTCGTGACCAGCCACGCCAACCGCCTCTTCCGTGGCGACATCAACATCGGCGGCGCCATCGTCCCCGATGGTCGCTTCACGGACCGCATGCCGGACGAAGGCGGCGCCGGTCCATTCGACATCCAACTCGGCGTCCAACAAGGCGGTACCGCCCGCCTGAGCAGCCCCGAGCCATTCCGTGCCAGCAATGGCGAAGCCACCACGTACGTCTTCCAAGTCCGGGCCGTCAATCTGGGCGACGAGACCGACACATTCCGATTCCAAACCACCAACACGCCGACAAACTGGGACATCAGCGTCCCCGACGGCGATGTGGAAATCGGCGCCAACCGCGCCATCACGTTGCCCATCGTGGTGGGCACCGCGTTTGCCCACAACCACGGCAGCACCGAGAGCTTCGTGCTGGAGATGGAGAGCACCAAGGACCCATCCAATGTGGGCCGCGTGGAGTTGGGCGTCCACTACCCCAAGATTCCGCAGCCGGCGGGCCACCACGACACGTTGTGGGTCCATTCGTCGGGCGGCAACAGCGACCCCTTCACGGTCGTGTTTGGCGACGTCCTGGGCTTTGCCAACAGCGGCGCCGACGGCTACATGAACGCCCTCGAGGACGACGACAGCGCCGCCGAGGAGCCCATCCCTGGCGACCGCTGCGGCATCCACGCGCTCTCCCCGGGCACCCCCACGATGCGGATGCGCTACTGCTGGACCATTCCCCTCGACCCTGGCTTGCAACTTGGCTTGGACTTCGACCTGGAGCGCGTTGGCGCCGCCGATTTGCGCTTCTCCAGCGACCTACCCTCCGAGGACGCGTCGGTGACGGCGCAACTCATGTACGCACCGCCGGGACCCAGCGACAACCAACCAATCTTCTTCCGGGACGATTTGGTCCGATTGGCCGACTTGAACTCCACGGAGCGGAAGTCCCTCAGTGGGACCACGAGCTTCGAATTCGCCGTGGAGCCCCGCCCCGAGTCGGACTTCATTCGCTACACGGCGGGTGCGGCGATGTTCCTGGAGGTTCAGATGCTGACGCTGCGCCCGGAGAATCCGTTCTTTGGACCCAAGGCACCCCCAGTGATGCTGATGCCAGGCAGCGTCCTGCAACTGCCGCTCAACGAATACGCCGACCCCGTGGAGGAGGTCGTCAGCATCGAGGACGTCGGCCTGAGTTTCGAGGCCATCACCGAGCAGGAGCGTCGCGTGAATCCTGGCGAGACCGTGATTTTCAAGGCCCTGCTGGCCAACACCGGCAACGCCACCGAGGTGGACATTGACATCATTGGCAGCGGCCGGGCGTGGGCGACCTTGCTTTCGCACCCAGTCGTGCGCGTCGATGGCGAGACCGAGGTCTTGTTGGCCGTCACGGCCCCGGAGGACGCCGCCGACGGCGAGCAAGCAGACCTGGTGTTGGAAGCATCCAACGTGGCCGACATCGAGGACCAGACATTGATTCGATTCGTGGCCACCGTCGACTCCACCGAGGATTTGCCCGACGAGTGGGAGACGGCCGAGGCATTGCTTGGTGTGGAAGACAAGAAGAGCCCCGGCATCGGGTGGCTGGTGGCCGCCGCACTGGCGCTCCTCGTGGCGCGCCGCCGCGAGTGAGTTCACCTCCCTCTCCGCCATGGACAAGCGCCGCGCCGACATGACCCCTCATGGAATTGTGGCCTTGGCTGGCCGGCGCCGTGGCCCTCGTGGTGCTGCAAGCGTGGATGATTCGTCGATTGCGTCGCCGCCTGCGACAAGTGGACCACGCCAAGCGTAGCCAAGCCACGCGCCACGGCAAGACCATGGAACACTTCGCCCCGTTTTTGGCCCATTGGCCCTGGGACCCGCGACGGTTTCGCTTCTTGGGCGATCCCATCGATGGGGTGCAGTTCACGGACGAGGGCATCGTCCTCGTGGAGATCAAGGCCGGCGGCCGATTGAGTGCCGTGCAGCGGCAAGTGCGGGATCACGTGCGCGCCGGACGGGTGACTTGGCACGAGTTTCGCATGGATGATTCAGAAACCAGCACAAAGCACTGAATACTCGGAGGTCTATGCGCGAGTTCGATGGCCGGGACGCATCGCATTCTCGTTGTTGAACAGGACCTCTTGGCCGCCTTGACCATCAAGCACATGCTGATGGGTGGGGGCCTGCGCGATTGGCCTGACCTAATCATCGAGTGCCGCACGAGCCTTCGTGGCGCCAGGGACGCGGTGGACCACGCCGACTTCGCGGCCATCCTCCTCGACCCGGAACTTCCCGACAGCCACGCCCACCACACGGTCGCCTCGTTGCACCAACACAGCCCCGAGACCCCCATCGTGGCCATTGGCGTCGATGGCGAAGGCGTCGAGGAGGCCTGCATCCTGGCCGGAGCCGCTGCATTCATCCCAAAGGGCCAGTGCACCACGAACCTGCTGATGGAGACCCTGCAAGAGGTGGCCGGGCATGGCTTGGCCGCCGGGTTCAAGGCCGCGGGCCAGCCTGCCTGATTCGTGGACCTGTCCGGAGCATACCTTGCCGGCGTCGCCGCCGCCGACCCAACCAAGCTGGTGAAGCAGCACGTCCGCGCTGGAACCCTGGACGATTGGTTCCGTTCGCGCGACAACCCACGGCCCATCACCGTGGTGGCCCTCGGCAAGGCCGCCCCCCGCATGGTGTGGGGTCTCGTGGAGGCGAACGTCCCGTTCACCGGCATCGGCGTGGCCACGCCCGGCGTGCAGCGACCCCAGTGGGAAGGCTTCGAATGGCACGTGGGGGACCACCCCGTCCCCGGCGATGCCAGCCTTGCCGCGGGCCAGGCGCTGTTGGACTTCGTCGATGACCTGCCGGACCAGCCCGTCTTGGCCTTGTTGTCTGGGGGCGCGTCCGCCTGCGCCGAAGTGCCCGCCACCAGCGATTGGTTGTCGGCATGGCAAGACGACCTGCACGCGGGCCTGCCCATCGAGGAGTTGAATCGGCGCCGCGCGGCGCGCAGCCAACTCAAGGCCGGGGGCTTGGGGCAACGCATCCGAGCCAAGGCCGACCTGCGTGTCTGGTGCATGGACGACACAGGCCACGGCCCGGGCGTGATTGGCAGCGCCCCGTTCATGGCGGCCCACGTGGAGCACGACGTGTTGGCCAATGGCCAAGAAGCGGTGATGGCGGCGGGCCAATCCCTGGCAGCCGACGGCTGGAGCCCCTACATGGCCGACCGCATCGAGGGACCCGTCGAAGACGCCGTCGCGTCGTTCTTGGCCCAGGCCCAAGCATTGCCTGCCGGCAGCGCGCTCGTGGCCGCAGGTGAGCCCACCATCCGCTTGCCGGCCGACGCGCCGATGGGTGGACGCAACCAGCACGCCGCCCTCGTGGCGGCCCGGTGGCTGGCGGAGCACGACAGCGACATGGCCTTCTTGGCCGCGGGCACGGACGGCATCGATGGCACCACGAAGGAAGCGGGCGCCCAAGTGACCCAGGCCGACTGGTCGGGTGCCGGCGAGCAGGCGTTGGCCGACTTCGACGCCCACCGCTACCTGCGCGGATTGGGGCGCACGATGCGGACGGGGGCCTCCGGAACCAACGTGGCGGACCTCTGGCTCGCTGCTCATCCGCTCAAATAGGAGGAGCAAGTCGGCGGCCATATGTTGGAGCGCGTCCCCACCGTCCTGACCGGGCAGGAGATCCTGGACAAAGCGTTCCAACGGGCGAACAAGATCGAGATTCAGGACCCCGATCGGTACCACCGGATTCGGAAAACGGAGAACGCTCGCCTGAACAGCATCGTCGACACCGTCGCCGAAACGCTGCTGCGGTTCCCCGAGAAATTCCCCAACCTGGATCACCTGCGCGACTACGAGCGCGAGGTGCTGGACATCATTGCAGGGCTGCCCCAATTGCGCAAGTCGCTGGGCTCCGTGCGCTGGGCCGCCGGCAAGGTGCAGGAGATTGGCCGCAAGGCGAACGAGGACTGGCTCCGGGTGCGCGACGTGCCCGGCTTCAAGGCCATCCAGAAGCGCACCTATGGTCGCATCAGCAGCCTGGTCTACGAGGTCGACCCGGACCTGGACTTCCTGCGCGACGTCCGCGACCGCGCCAAGGTCCTGCCCGACGTGCACCCCGGCTACGCCACCATCGTCATCGCTGGCTTCCCCAACGTGGGCAAGAGCAGCCTGCTGACCAAGTGGACCAAGGCGAAGCCGGAGATCAATTCCTACGCATTCACCACGAAGCGCGCCGAGGTCGGCCACTTCGAGATTGGTGAAGGCGACCAAGCCACCAAGGTGCAGGTCGTTGACACCCCCGGTCTGCTGGACCGCGCCGATGAGGACCGCAACGACATCGAGCGCCAAGCGGTCGCCGCATTGCGGCACGCCGCGGACGTGGTGTTGTTCCTCATCGATCCCAGCGAGACCAGTGGCTACTCCCTCAAGGAGCAAGAGAAGCTCCTGGAGCAGACCCAGTCCGAGATGGCTGGCATCCCAATCGTGGTGGCGGAGACCAAGGTGGATCTGTGGCGCAGCGAATCGAATCGCCCCAAGTTCAGCACCCACACGGGCGAAGGCCTGGAGGATCTGAAGCAAACGCTCATCGAGCTCATCCCGACCGAGGAAGAGCTGGAAGAAGACCCGCTGGACCGCTGGCAACGCCGTCAGTGAAGGCAGCTCTGGACGTGGGCGACACTGCCCTTGAGTGAGCGGGCGCAGGCATCGCCTTCGACGCTGGGCCCGTGCCCACAGTGCAGCATCCGTGCGGGCAGCTGTTCGAGCCGCAGGATCGACTCCGCCAAGAGCCGCACGTCGCCGTCAGGGAAGTCAAAGCGCCCGATGCCGCCTTCGGCAAACACCACGTCGCCGGAGAACAAGGTGCCGTCGGCCGGGTTCCAGTAGCACATGCTGCCGGGGCTGTGGCCGGGCGTCCACAGCGCCACGTGGTCTTGGCCGCCCAGCGTGATGTGGTCTTCGTCTTGCAGGACGATGTCCGGGTCGAGCGTTGGAATGTCTTGTCCAAACATGGCGCTCGTGGGGTCGTGCCCCGCGCGCAACTTGTCCGCGCAGGGGGCGCTGGAGGCCACTTGGGCACCGAACTTTTGCCAGGCGGGGATGCCGTTGACGTGGTCCAGGTGCTCGTGGGTGATGGCGACGGTGCCAATGCGTTGGGGCTCGATGTGGCGCGCCACTTGCTGGATCAGGTACTCGGTGTCCGTACCGATGCCGGCATCGATGAGGTCGTACCGGTTGGACTTGGGGTCCTTGAGCAAGAAGACGTTGCAATCGAACCCGCGACCCGTCATGCAGATCGTCACGAGGCATCCACCGCCGTCAGGCTGCGGGCGGTGACCGCGATGTTGCGCAAGTGGTCGAGGGCCTGCACCAGGCAGGTGGTGAACTTGCTCGTGTTGAGGGCCATCATCGCTTCCTCCTCCACGCCTTCCTGGCCCCAGCTGGCGCCGGCGGCTTCGAAGACCGCGCGTCGGAGGCTGAGGGTGTGTTGTTCCGCTT
>JBFKTF010000100.1:0-7112 GCA_041636435.1 Thermoplasmatota archaeon | reverse complement strand
GTCGAAGGCGCCGTGTTGCTTGGCCACAACGTCCGCTTCGACATGTCGTTCTTGCACGCCGAGTTGGTGCGCGCCGGGCGCCCGGGCCTCGACGTCAACCACCCCCACATGGACACGGCGCAAGTGGAGCGCATGGTCAACAGCCACCGCCTAGGCGCCTGCTTCAAGCGCTACACCGGCAACGACCTGGACGACGCGCACCGCTCCGAAGCCGACACCGCGGCCACGGTCGACGTGCTGCGCGGCCAGATGGCCAAGCACGCCGACGTGCTCCCCGACACCATGGAGGGCATGACGAGCCACCAACTGCAACGCCACTTCAATCCGGACGCCATCAGCAAGAAATTCCTGGACCATGGGCGCAAGTTCTACGAGTTGGATGGCAAGACGTACTTTGCCTTCGGCAAGTTCCGTGACCAAGCCATCGACAAGGAAAACGGCGACCACACCAGCTACCTGGCGTGGATGAAGGACCGCGACTTCGCCGAGGACACCAAGGCCGTCGCCGCCAAGCTGCATGGCGATGCATTGCAGCAGACCCTGTGACAATTTACTGCGTCGGGAAGAACTACGCCAAGCACGCGGCCGAGATGGGCGGCGCCCCGCCGACCGAACCGATGTGGTTTCTCAAACCCGGGGCCAGCATCATTGGCCCCGGTGACGCCATCCTCGTGCCAGAGGGAATCGGCGAAGTCCACCACGAAGTGGAATTGGCGCTGCGCATCGGCCCCGATGGGCGCCCGGACGCCATGACCGTCGCCATCGACGTCACCGCACGCGACTTGCAAGCCAAAGCCAAGGCCGGGGGCAAGCCCTGGACCCACGCCAAGGGGCACCGCACGTTCTGCGTGCTGGGCGACTGGGTGCCGTGCCACGACCCCGACGCCCAGCAACTCCGCCTCTGGGTGGATGGCGAGCTGCGCCAACAAGGCACCACGGCCGACATGACGTTCGACGTGGAGACGCTGCTGCACCACGCCGCCACCTGGACCGACCTGCGGGAAGGCGACATCGTCCTGACCGGGACGCCGGAAGGGGTGGGACCCATCGAGCCGGGACAGACCGTGCGCTCCGAATTGGCCGGGCACGTGTTGATGGAGAACCCGGTCAGGTCAGCCTGAGCGCCAACGCCTGTTGCGCGAGGGCCGTCGGCACCAGGGCTGCGTTGCGGCCATCCGTCTTGTCCAGCAAGCCCGCTTGGCGCAGGCGACCGATGTGGTGGCTGGCGGTGGAGGGACTGATGCCGAGCGTGGCCGCCAATTCCTTGGCCGTCACGCCGGGGCGGGCCAGCACCGACTCCACGAGCTTGGCGGCGGTCGGGGACTTCATGGCGGGCAACGCATCCATGACGCGGTTGTCCACGCGGCCCTTGGCGAAGTAACACGTGTAGCCATCGGTGCGCTTGCGTTGGATCAGTCCACCCGACTCGAGCTTGCGCAAGTGGTGCTCCACGACGCCCCGGCCCTTGCCCACTTCCTTCACCAAGTGTTGGTAGTGCGCGCCTGGGTGCGTTTCCACGGCGTGCATCAATTGGCTGCGCACGGGGTGGTCCAGCAAGTCGTCCTTCTGGATGCGACTGAACAAGCCGAACATCGGAGCGGCCTTGAGAGCCGGCCAAAGCCAATACAACGCACCGGCCAGCAAGCCGAGGAACGTCAATGACGCGGCGGCCTCGGCGCTTGGGGGCTCCCACACTGCGCTGCTCATGGTGACGGGGCGGATCGTGGTGACGCTGGGCTCGCGGCTCTGCGGGGGTTCCAGGACGTTGCTGTTGCGCGTCGTGGACGTGTGCCCCACATCCATGGCGCGTATCGCCCCGTCGGCCGTGAACTCCACGGTGACGAAGTCACCACGGACTTCGTTGGTTTGGTCCACCGGCGTTCCGCTCGACGATTCATGCAGCACCTCCTGCTGGACCTCCATGGTGAAGCGGCAGCCGAAGATGCAGTCGTGACGGAAACTCCAGCCGTTGGGTTCGACGTTGGCGTACGCAGCGGCGACGGCCAGCAGATCGGCCAGCCGGGGCAAGTCCGCCGGCATGTCCTGCACGGAACCGTACATGAAGGTGATGTCTCCCGACAGGCTGGCCGTGGAGTGCTGGTATTCTCCATCCAAACTGCTGATCAAACCGCTGGGGCTGCTGGTATCGTATTGATTGCGCGTGCTGACGACGCGCAGCATCTCGTCGCCACCCAACACGCGGAATTCCCATTCGTGGACCACTCGATCCTCGTGCTGGGTTTGCGTGAATTCGCTCTGGACGATGGCGGCGTCCGGGTAGCGTAGCATGAACGCGGCCAGATTGCTCTCAGGAGCATCCCGGGCCCGTTGGAATGCCTCGGACAGCGGGTATGGATGGACCACGCCCTGTTCATTGAAGGCCCACGTCGTGCGTGGGGCCATGCGCACGGAGGGCAGGTCCACGTCCGCGGCCGGCGTGGCACCGTCACCCCATGGGCGGGTGCCGGGCTCGAAGCCCTCCAGTTCCCAACGGAAATCGATGGTCACCGTGGGGCCTTCGCCAGACCCCTCGAACATGCCCGCGAACGCTGCGGTCACATCCGAGAAGGCATCGATGGCAACGGGGACGGGGTAGGCGCGACTGTACCACAAGCTGGCGTGCCCGGTATCGTTCTTCCAGGCAAACCGGACGACCTCTTGCCCGTCCCGGGTCGCGACTTCGTCCGCATGGTACGTCAAATCGCGTCCCTGCCCGAGCTCTTCCGAGTCCGGTATGCATTCGCCAGGGATGCGGACGCCATGGCGCACATCGATGTCCTGCGGGGATTGCAGTGGCGAGACGTAGCCGCAGATGCCGGTGGCGCCATCGAACGCGAGGCGCCGGGCATCGTACTGGCCGACCCAGCGTTCATCCAGAGACACGTTGGGGGCTGGGCGGGTGCTGACGGAGCCACTCCAGGAGCCTTGACTGTCGTATTCGACGGCCACGACGTCGCGCGTCGTCACGTCGACGTGGATGATGGTCTCGTCCAACCACCCACCGAACTCGATGAGCATCCGCAGCGGCATGCTCGCCACCCCGGTGCCATTGCCCAGCACCAGGGGTTGAGGCTCGAGCCACTCGTAGACGACGCGGGCGACGCCGGCATCGTCCTCATCGTCGGCGGTGCCGTTGATGAGGAACGCGTAGTTGGCCGTGTAGCTCCAACGGTCCCCAGTGCGGGGCTCAGCGACGCTGTACGATTCGACGACGGCCTCGTTGTCGGCAGCAGTGGCAAAGCCCACGGTGCCCCCGGCCACCATGGCGGTCACGATGGCCACGAGCAAGGCCTTGGGGATGCGGCGGACGTTCCAGTCCATGCCTCAGACCCGGCCGAGCCCAATATAGGGCGATTGGGGCAGTCGTCGAACCAGCACGGTCCCTTCAGGGACGATCGTCGATTTAGGGGTTCAGGCGCGTTCCGTCTGCTTGCGGGGTTCCAAGGCTTCGTCGACCTGTTCCTTGCTCAAGCCCGACATCTCGTAAGCCAGTTCGCGCACCGTGCGGCCCGTCTTGTAGGAGGTCTTGGCGATCTCGGCGGCCTTGTCGTAGCCGATGAGCGGGTTGAGCGCGGTGGCCATGCTCATGCTCAGTTCGACGTAGCTGCTGGCCTTCTCCTCGTTGGCGGTGGTGCCGGCGAGGCAGTTGTCCACGAAGACGCGGGCGCCGTTGGCCAGGAGCTTGATGGATTCCAACATGTTGTGGGCCATCATGGGCAGCATGACGTTCAGGTCCAGTTGGCCCCACTGGCCGCCCGTACGGACGGCGACGTTGTTGCCGGTGACGTGGGCACCGAGTTGCACGATGGCTTCGCAGATGACGGGGTTGACCTTGCCGGGCATGATGCTGCTGCCGGGCTGGATGGCGGGCAGTTGCAGTTCGCCGAGGCCGCAGGCGGGGCCGCTGCCCATGAGGCGCACGTCGTTGGCGATCTTCATCATGGAGGCGGCCACGGTGTCCAGCGCGCCGGCCGTGAAGACGTAGGCGTCGCGAGCGGCTTGGGCTTCGAAGTGGTCTTCGGCTTCCTTGAATTCGAGGTTGGTGGCCTGGTAGAGGTACTCGGCGACCTTGGCGCCGAATTCGGGGTGGGCGTTGAGGCCCGTGCCCAGGGCACTGCCGCCTTGGGCCAGTTCCAGCAGACCGGGCATGGAGGCCTCGATGCGCTCGATGCCGAGGCGGATTTGGCGCGCGTAGCCGCCGAACTCTTGGCCCAGGCGGATGGGCACGGCGTCCATGAGGTGGGTGCGGCCAATCTTGACGACGTCGTCGAACTCCTGGGCCTTTTGCTCGAGGCATTCGGCCAAGTATTCGAGGGCCGGCACGAGCGTGTACTTGAGTTCCTGCGCGGCGGCGACGTGCATCGTCGTGGGGATGATGTCGTTGCTGGACTGGCCGCGGTTGACGTCGTCGTTGGGGTGGACGTTCTCATTGAGGATGCCGCTGGCGATGTTGGCGATGACCTCGTTGGCGTTCATGTTGGAGCTGGTGCCGCTGCCGGTCTGGAAGACGTCGACGGGGAAGTGCTCCGCGTGTTCGCCTTCGAAGATGGCGAAGGCGGCCTCGGCGATGGCGTCCGCCTTGTCCTCCGGCAGCTCGCCCAGGTCCTTGTTGGCGTTGGCGCAAGCCCACTTCACGAGGCCGAGGGCCTTGACGAATTCGGGGCTCATCGTCATGCCACTGATGGGGAAGTTCAGCACGGCGCGCTGGGTGCTGGCCGCCCACTTGGCGTCGATGGGGACTTCCATCTCGCCCATGGAGTCGGCTTCGATGCGGGTGTCGGGACCGGCCATGGTGCCAAGGTCGCTCATGCGGCGGCCGAGACGGGCCTCGGATATGTGGGTGACGGCGCCAAGAAGCCGCCCAAGGGGGAGGAAAAAGGGGAGAAGGGAGTGGCCAGGGGCCTAGCGGCGGCGGATGGCCAGGACGGTGCCCACGGCGGCCAGCAGGCCAATCAGGCCGAGGCCAGGAGCGCCTTCACCGCTGGGGGAGGCAGAGCCTTCGCCACCGATGGCGTCCTTGACCGCGTCGCTGGCGGCGGCCTTGATCGCCTTGATGGCGACCTCGTGGATGCTCCAGCTGTCGATGCTGACCATCACGTGGCTGCCATCGGCGTCGTGAACGATCCAGTACTCTGGACCCTCGTCATCCCCGGCGTTGAGGATGTCGCGCAAGTCACTGGCCTGCGTGATTGGGGTCTCGGTCCGGACGCCGTCCACGACGATGAAGTGGCTGATCTCCACGGTGGGGGCGCCAGCGTCGGCGGGCAGGTCGAAGGCATCGTAGTCCAGGTCGAAGACGAAGGACTTGCCCTCGCCACCGTCGGCCTCCATGCGGACGACGACGTTGGCGTCGCCGTGCTCGGCCTCGGGGGTCGGGTCGATGGTCAGGCCGACGCCACCCTGCTCGAGGGTGACCTCTTCCTTGCCGAGCTTCAGCTCAGCGGCCAGGCTACCGGAGCTCTTGGCCTCCTTGACGGCGCTGCGGCGCTCCTTGGCGGCTTCGCGGAACATCTGCTCGTCTTCATCGAGTTCGTCCCAGTACCCAAAGTCGCACTCGTCGGCCTCCGTGTCCGTCACGGTGCCATCGCCATCCAAGTCGCAGTCGTCGAAGTCGCCGAACCAGTCGCACTCGGGGTCGTAGGCTTCGTCCTCATCGACCCAACCGTCTTCGTTGAAGTCGCAGACATCAAAGTCCTCTTCCCAGTAGTATTCGTCACCGTCGGCGCACACGACGTCGCCGCTCTCGTCTTCCCAGCAGCCGTCGATGCCACAGTCCTGCTCTTCCTCGGGCGTGACGATGTCATCGCCGTTGGCGTCGCAGTCCTCGTAGTAGTAGTCGCACTCCTGTTCGTCGGCGTCGTCGATGTCGCCGCTGCCGTCGAAATCACAGGGGTCGTCGCTGTAGGACGCTTGGCACGTATCCAGTTCGTCGTCGGAGACTTCACCGTCGCCGTCTTCGTCGCAGACATCGTCGTAGGCTGCCTCACAGGCTTCCCACTCGTCTTCTGAGACTTCGCCGTTGGAGTCGCTGTCGCACTCCTCCATGATGAACTGCTCTTCGCACTCGAACTCCTCTTCCTCGGAGACCGTGCCATCGCCGTCCATGTCGCACTCGTCGAACGCGAAGCCTTCGCACTCGTCGAGTTCTTCGTCGGTGGTCTCGCCGTCGCCGTCGAGGTCACACTCGTCGTAGCCAGCGAAGCACTCCTCTTCCTCTTCAGGAGAGACTTGACCGTCGCCATCGAAGTCGCACAGATCGTCGCCGTAGCACTGCTCTTCCTCTTCGGGAGAGACCTGACCGTCGCCATCCGTGTCGCACTCGCCAAAGGCGGCGTAGCACTGCTCTTCCTCTTCAGGCGAGGTCTCGCCATCGCCATCGAAGTCGCACTCGTTGGATGAGCCGTAGCATTCCTCTTCCTCTTCCGGCGTGGTCTGGCCATCGCCATCGAGGTCACATTCGTCGTATCCTGCGGGGTCGCCTTCGCCACCGCCCATGCATTCCTCTTCTTCTTCGGGGCTGACTTGGCCGTCGCCGTCGAAGTCGCACGGGTCATCTTGGGCCGAGACGCCGGGAATGTCCACGGCGGCCACGGCAAGCAAGAGAGCAAACAACCACACACGCGTCTTGATGCGCATCGGCCCGGGTGTGCCTACGACCTACTTAGCCGGTGCGAACAGCGACGGCCGGGTTACGCCAACCGCCGCATCGCTTCTTGGGTCGGCCCGGCCAAGCGATAGCCCCCTTCTGCTTCGTCGACCAAACCCGCGTCCTTGAGGCGCTTGACGTGGTGCCCCACCGTGCTGCGCCCAACGCCTGCGCGCTTGGAGAGCGTGGCGAGGCTGCGGCCATGCCCTGCGTCAATGGCGGCGACAATCTTGCGGGCGGTGGGCGCCTTCAGCAGAGGGGCGGCGGCCATGATGCGGCGGTCCACTTTGCCCTTGGCGAAGTAGCACGTGTAGCCAGCACCCACGTGGGCGACCACATGCCCAGTGCGGCTGAGGGTGTTCAGGTGGTGCTCGACGGTGCCCCGGCCTTGGTCCGTGGCGCGGGTGATCTCTTGGAAGTGGATGCCCGGGTTCTGTTCAATGACTTCCATGATGCGGGCGCGTTG
>JBFKTF010000099.1:0-7226 GCA_041636435.1 Thermoplasmatota archaeon | reverse complement strand
GCGAGCGCCGTAGCGGCCGGCGGGTCCGAGCTTCTTGGTGGTGGCGACCATGGAAAGTGACTCCTATTCCTGGCAGGGCAGGGCCCTGGCTCAGGATTGCAGGCTGCGCGACGCGGCCTCAAATATAAGGGTTGGGGGAAAGGGGGTGAGGGTGCCGGAGCGGCTTACTCGAAGAAGAATTCGAGGACGTAGTTGCCGGGTCCGCCAGCGTAGGCGCGGGCGTCGATTTGCCACGTGCCGGGCTCGAGGTAGCCGCCGGGCTCGTAGGTCAGCGTGTCCGTGTACAGGAATTCGTTGTCCTCGGCATCGACGGTGGCGCCGGTGTTGTCCTTGAGGCGGAGCATCGGGTCCACGTAGGCCTCGCTTGCCGTGATCTTGACGTGGATGTACGTCTGGCAGGCCTCGAGCGTGAAGGGATTGGCCTGGTAGAATCCGATGCCGTCGACGGCGGCACCCACGTACAGGGCCTCCATGGTGAAGGGCTCTTGGATGGGAGCACCCAGGCAGGGGTCCAGGCTGGCGGGGTCGATCTCGACGACCATCTCGACCAGCTCGCCGGCGATGGTGTCGTTGCCGTTGCTGATGACGACGGCCATGGTGACGTTGCCGGCCTCCGTGAGGTTGGCTTCGAGCACCGTGGGCAGGCCGGTGCCATTGTACGTGGTCACGTTGCCAACGGGTTCGGCGGTGGCGTTGTCCGTGGCGTTGCCGACGGGCGTGAACTCGACGGCCCAGGTGGCGTTGGCGAGATCCAGGTCGTCGCCAGCGTAGTCGATGGTGACGTTGAACGGCGTGCCGGCCATGACGGTGGTGTTGTCGAGCGTGACGACGACCTCACCGAGTAGCCCCGTGACCGGTTCCTCGACGGTGGTGTTTCCATCGTCGGAAACGAATTCATCTTGGTTCTCCTGGACAGCCCCTTGGGCTTCTTCCGGGATTTCCGCACAGCCTGCAAAGAGCATGGCCAAGGCCACGCACACGACAACCAATCGCATCGACGCGGCCACAGCCCTGCCGATACTTCAATGATGCGTCTAACCAGGTGGCGCAAATCGGTGCGCGTCAGGCGTTCGGGCGCGGCTTGGTGACCAAGAACAGTTCCCGCGCAACGCCCAAGGCGCCGACGTAGGCGAGGATGGCGGCGCCGATTCGCATGTAGATTTGGATGCCTTCCTTGGGCATGGGGAGCATGAACATCGCATCCAGGTCGCCGACCCAGAGGCTGCCAAACAGCACCAGCAGGTAGTACGCAAACACCATCCAACTCATGATGCGCAAGTTGCGCGCCGCGTTGGCCAAGTGCCCGAAGGCTTCCCGTTGAAAGCTGGCCGTCTGCCGGTCAATGAAGATGGCCAGCACCAGTGGTGCGACCATGAAGAGGACAGCGAGGACGACGGCGATGGGGTGGACTGCCAACGGGCTGGACAAGGCGTGTTGTTCTTGAATCGTTCCAAGGCGCCCAGCAGGTTGAAGTCGCTCAGCACCATGCCTGTGCATGGCCTTGCCCGACGTGGCCGTCCGCGGCTCCGTGGTCGCCGTCGCCGTCATGCTCGCCGCCGCCGTGCTTGGCACCTTGCCAACACCCGATGCCGATGGGCCGTACGTAGAAGCCGCCATCTGGGAACGCGGCGAGGATGCCTACGCCGACGGCGACCCCATCACACTTGCCAACCTGGATGGCCCTGCCCCGCAGGGCGCGTGGGGCACGCGCATCGACCGGCCCGTCGTCGTCGTGAAGCTGGAGCGGGACTTGGTGGACGACCCGTTGGCCATCGACGTGCCAGGCGAACCGGAGCACGTGTTGCTTGCCTTTGATGGCAAGAGCACCTACCTCGGTTGCCGAGTCCAACTCGTCGCTTGGTTCGACGCAGACGGCGACGGGCAAACCGACCCGCACCTACTGGACGTGTGCCACCACGCAGCCTACGACCCCTACCGGCAAGGCGCCCACCGACCAGGAACCCCAGGCGACGGCGACTTGCCCCAGGTCAAGCTGCGCTTGGACGGTGACACGATTCTGTTTGGCCCATTGGGCCCAAGGTAGGAAGAAGGGGAAGAGGAAACGGCCAGCAGACTAGCTGGCGGCCTTGACGGCCTTCCGACGGGCCTGCAAGCAGCCCCGCCATCAAGCCGTCAATGCAACCGCTTACGCGGCCGCTTTGACGGCCTTCTCAATCTGCTTGAAGATTGCCTTGTGGTGCTTGTGGGCCTCGGCGCGCAGGTCCTTGAGTTCCTGCACGGTGAAGGCACCAAAGCCACCCTTCTGGCCGCCACGGATGGCGCCCTGGGTGTCCACACCAATCGTGACACGGGTGTCGCAGATCAGTTCCTCGTAGAGGCTGGGGTCGACCATGACGTGGCCATCGATCTTCACGAAGGTCGTGTTGAAGCTGGCGTTCTCCATCTTCAAGGGAAGCGGCTTGTCTTCCTTGTAGACCTCGATGCCGGTCTTGGGGCAGGTCGCCGGGAGGTTGCCGTTCATGACGGCGGCCAGGGCGGCGATGCTGCAGGCATCGAACAGGTTGCCGTCGTAGTCGAGGACCTCGAGGTCCACGAAGACACCCCAGACCTTCTCGTTCTCCTCGATGCAGAGATCCTTCATGTCGATGATGTTGGACTCACGCAGGGCACGGTCGGTGACGCGGGCCACTTCGATGGCTTCGATGCGGGGCGGGCCCTGCTCGAAGTGGGGGCTCGCCATGATGGCGAACTCGGCGCTGGTCATGAAGTTGCCACGGTCGCCGCTGTCCGGGTAGGGCTTGTCGACTTGGACCTTGACGCCGGCGATGACCTTGGTGTTGCCGAGCTTGACGTAGGCCGAGCCGTTGGCGCGGGGCACGAAGTCGACGTCGATTTCGAGGTCGCGGTATTGGTCGAACTTGCGACCATCTTCGCGCTTTCCTTCCTTGAGCAGGTTGCGTAGGAAGTCCTTCTTGATGACGGAGACGGGGTTCTGCTCCATTAGGCAGTCACCTCTTCGGCGGTGGCTTGCTTGCCCTTCTTGTCCTTGGGGGCGTCCTCTTCGAGGGCGTCCAGCTTGGCGTTGAAGCGGCGTTCAAGGGCAGCGCGTTGTTCGGCGTAGACAGCCTTGGCGCCTTCAGCGCACATGTCGACGGCCTGGTCGAATTCCTCGGCGCTGAGGTGGCCATCCATTTGGAAGAGCACCACTTCACCGGTGGTCATGTTGATGGCCATGGGGACGTCGGCGTCGCCGTAGTTGTCCTCGGGGCCGTTCAGGTCCAAGCAGACTTGGCCGTCGCACTTGCCAGCGGCGATGCCGGCGACCATGCCCTTCATGGGGATGCCCGCGTCGGCGAGGGCCACGGCGGCGGCGGTCAGGGCGGCGATGCGCGTACCGGCGTCGGCTTGCAGGATCTCGACGTTGATGTCGATGACGCCGCGGGGGAACTTCTCCGTCAGGATGACGTTCTCGAAGGCGTCGCTGATGACCTTGCCAATTTCTTGGCTGCGGCGGTCGGGGCCGGGGCGCTTGCGGTCGCTGGTGCTGAACGCGGCCATGTTGTACTTGGTGCGCACGACGGCCTTGTCCGCCTTCTGGAAGCGGCGGGGGTTGTACTCGCGGGGCCCGTAGACGCCCGCGATGCACTTGTTGTTGCCCCACTCGAGGTAGGCGCTGCCATCGGCGCGGTGCAGGACACCGGCCTCGATCTTCAGCGGACGAATCTCGTCGACCGTGCGGCCATCCGTGCGCTTTCCGTTCTTGTCAATCAGTTCGATTCCGGGATTGGCTCCCATGTTATTCTTCCTCCAATGTGAGTTCGGCGTCGGCCTTCTCGGGCTTGTTTTCCTCGAGGTAAGCGCGGACGCGGTCGGTGAGGCCCGGTAGGTGGGCCTCGTTTGCAATCATGTTGATGACGCCCTTGGCCAACAGCACCTCGTCGGGTTCGCCGTTGATCCAGATGCGTCCGTTCTGGCCCACGAAGAGCCAGCATTCGACGTATTCCTTGATCAGGTTCAGCATCGAGCCGTTCTTGCCGATGATGCGGGCCACCTTGACAGGGGCCACCTCCATCAGTTCGCCGCCTTCGAGCTTGGTCAAGTTGCGGTCCTTGAGCGTGACCTGGACCTTCTTCTGTTCGTCGACGAACAGGATCTTGCACAGGATGGCGTCGCCGGGGCGCAGGTACTCCATGGTTTCGCCAAAGTCGACGCGCCAGGGCGCCTCGCTGACGTGCATGGGTGCGTCCCAGGGGGCCTTGATGTCGATGATCCAGTTGCCCGGGTTGGCTTCAGCCACCACGCCCACGACGGTGTCGCCGCTGCGGGGCTCGTAGGCACCGTTCAGGGGAATGACGTGGACGCGGTCGTTGTAGCGGCTCGCGAGGCCCGTTTGCAGGGCCACGACGTCGTCGCCGACGACCTTGGTGCAGGCGCCGGCCTTGACGGCCTTGGTGCTGCCCAGCTTGTCGCCGGGGAACACGAGTTCTCTCTTTTGTGACATTGTCTTACCTTTGGAATTAGAGTAGTTTCGTCTCGACGCTTCCTTGCGTGAGACCATTGAGTCGGTCGTATACTTCGCCCTGCGCGCCGGCAGGGATTTCCAGGACGACGACGAGGCTGCCGTCGTTCTGCCATTCTTCTTTCTGCAAGTCGCCCAGGCCACGCATGTGACCGTAAGCGGCGCCGGTGTGTTCGGCGGGCACCTTGATGGCGACCTTGACGCGCTCGAAGGCGATGGGAAGGAGTGGACGCAGCGCCTTGAACGCCGCTTGGACCTGTTCGCTGACGGGGCGCAGCGGGTCGACGCGGAACTTGGCTTCCTCCAAGGCGCGCTCGATGCGTTCCTTGGGATGCGGCACGCGGGCCTGGGGATTCCAGGTTTCGCGGGCCAACGTCATGAGGATGCGCTTCTCCTTCTGCTCGAGCATCTTCTTGCGTTGCTCTTGGGTGAGTTGGATGTCCCCTTCCTTGAGGATGCGGCGGGCAATCGCGATGGGGTCCGTGGTCTCGAAGCCCTTCTGGAGGTCTTCGTCCTTGGCGCGGTCGCCCTCGGACCAGTCGACGAAGACGTCGTCGACGGCCATCAGGTCACGGATTTCTTGTTCGGGGGCGTCGTCCCAGCGCTCGTAGAGCTTCTCGGCGCCTTCGGGATCGACGAGGATCTCGAAGGTCGTGCCAAAGCGGCTCAAGCGGGCGACGACGGCGTCGTCTAGGCTGACCATGCTAGTCCTTGCTCGCCTTCACGGCGGCCTTCACGTCCGCGGTGCTGAGCTTCTCGAACTTCCCGAGGCCAGGGCCATCCGTGCGGACCACGGCGATCTCCAAGGCATCGGCGTTGGGGTTGCCGTCCGTCGCCGCGTGGAGCGCCTTGAGGCCAAGCTGGATGCCTTGCTCGGGGCTCATGTTCTCCTTGTACTCGGACTCGAGGGCTTCCATCGCCTTTTGGCGACCGGAGCCCACGGCGCTTGCCTTGTACTCGATGAGGGCACCGCTGGGGTCCGTCTCAAACAAGTGAGGACCAGAATCGTCCACACCCGCCAACAGCAAGGCCGTGCCGAAGGGCCGGCCGCCGCCGAATTGGGTGTAGGACTGCTTGAAGTCGCAGACCTTCTTGACCAGGGTCTCCACAGGGATGGCCTCGTCGTACGTGACGCGGTTGTACTGCGCCTCGACGCGGGCACGGTCCACGAGGGCACGGGCATCGGCCACGAGGCCACTGGTGGCGCAGCCAATGTGTTGGTCGATCGCGAAGATCTTCTCGATGCTGCTCGGGACCACGAGGTGCGACGTCACGCGCTTGTCGACAAGCAAGACGACGGCGTCCTTCGTGCGGACGCCAACAGCGGTCGTGCCGCGCTTGACGGCCTCGCGGGCGTATTCCACCTGAAACAGGCGGCCATCGGGTGAAAAGACCGTGATGGCACGGTCGTAAGCCATGTTCGGTTGCATGATCCATTCCTGGACCCGCGTGTCGGTTCTGTCCCTTGGCTATAGGGTGCCAAGCGGGGAAACGACGCCAGCGCCGAGCGCCGGAGCTTGCGGTTCTACGACGAGCCAAAAGGAGGGTGTATAAAATGAGTGGGAGAGACCTTGGCGCGGCCTCGGACGCCCCGAGGCGCGGACCGCGACCCTTGGCTTGCCCACCGCGTTGGCCACCATCCCGCAAGGGAGTGACAACATGGAATGGAAGAGAAGCATCATGCCCGTGGCCATGCTCGTGGTCGGGGCGACGTTGATTGGCCTAGGACACGTGAGCGACGATGGGCTCGAAGGCGCGGCCGGACTGCACGCCCAACCAGCCGCATTCGTCATCGACGAAGGCGAAACCACCACCGTGGATGCGGCCATCGAAACGGCGCACCTCGTCGTCAACGGGCGACTTGAATTCACGGCACCCGGAACGTTCGCCATCAACGCCGACATCGTCAGCGTCGGCCCAACGGGCGCCATCATCGGCTACACCCCCGAACGCCTCGACGTCGCCGTCGGCAAGGAGCTCGGTGAGGACGGGGGCGACGGCGGCGACGTCTGGATCAAAGCCGACCGCTTCGAAGTCGCGCCCGGCGGCCTCGTTGCCGGCGGCTCCGGCGCCGCGGGGCAAAGCGTGCTGAGCAAAACCAACGCCACCGCAGGTCACGGCGGCCAAGGCGGCGACGTGTTGGTGTTCGCCGACGAAGTCGCGATTCTTGGCGACGTGTTGCCGGGGCGGGGTGGCGATGGTGGGACGGCGAATGCAATCCACGTCGAGGATGCGGCTCAGTTCGCGGCAGTCGGCGGGCACGGAGGTGACTCCGGGCAGGTGGCAATCAATGGGCAACAGCGGCTGCAGCCCAATACCCACATCCCGGCGTCGAGTCATTCCATTCGGTTCTTCCAGTTTGACAAGAGCCTGATTCAGAGCCTCTTCGACGGATTGTTCGAAGGCGATATCGAACAGTGGCTCGACTTCTCCTTGCTCGCCTGCCAACCCACAGGCATGCCTGGTGCCGACAACTGGATCGGTCGCGGGGGTGATGGTGGCGATGCGTGCGCGGATGCCGCCGGAACGTCCGGGCGCCAGGGCACCCACGGCCGGGCCAACTACGCCGGTTGCACCGACGGCGGACCCGGATCCAATGGTTCACCCGCTGTAGCGGGCACGGCCACCGCCGGTTGGGGCGGCAACGGCGCGACGGATGGTGGCAACGGCGGCATGGGCAGTGCAACCGCCAATGGAGGATCTGGCGGCGCAGGTGGCATTGGCGGCTCGAATTGGATGTATCAAT
>JBFKTF010000098.1:0-7325 GCA_041636435.1 Thermoplasmatota archaeon | reverse complement strand
GGCGATGTCGTGGAGCCACAGGCCGTGGCTGCCAAAGCGGTCGTGCAGGGTGTCGCGGTCCATTACGGCCAGGTCACCGATGGTGCGGATTTCCCATTCCTCCAACCGGGTGGCGGTCTTGGGGCCGCAGCCGTTGATGAGCCGCACCGAGAGGGGCGCCAGAAACGCCAGAGCGTCTTGGTCGGTGACCAACGTGATGCCGTGTGGCTTTCGGTAGTCGCTGGCGATTTTGGCGATGCTCTTGTTGGGCCCGATGCCGATGCTGGCGCTCAGGCCGGTCTCGCGCTTGATGGCGGCTTGCAGGCTGCGGGCCAGGCTGCGGGCGTGGGCCCAGTCGACGCAACGCTGGGTGACGTCCAGGTAGGCTTCGTCCATGCCGACGACCTGCAGCACGTCCGCGTAGCGGCCCAGGATGTCCATGACGTGCTCGCTGGCGGGCTTGTAGAGTTGGAAATCGGGGCGCAGGAAGACCGCCTCGGGGCAGCGCCGGTACGCCTCGTTGATGGGCATGGCGCTGCGGATGCCGAATTGCCGGGCCGGATAGTTGCAGGTGCTCACGACACCGCGCCCCTTGCCGCCGCGCGGGTCGGCGCCGACGACGAGCGGCACGTGGGCCAGCCGGGGGTCGTCCCGGGCGTGGACGCTGGCGTAGAATGCGTCCATGTCCACGTGGAAGAGAATGCGCGTGCCGTCCACGGACGGCACACAGAGGGCGCCCCGATTGAGCTGTGCCGTGGGTGGAGTGAAAGCACGTCGACGGGGAAACGTGGCCGCAACGGCATTGAAGGGCGGTCGGGTCGGCGCATCGTGGGCCGACGCATCCAGGAATTGGAGCGCAAGGCAGGCAAGGGCATCGACGACCTTGCCAAGAGCCTGCTCAAGGTCCCCGGCATCCGGGGCCCGGCCCGCAAATTGGCCAACAGCAAGTACGCCTGGAGCGTCGTGAGCCGCATGGAGCGCGTGCGCGCCCATCGCTTGCTGGACCGCATCAAGAAGCACCCGGTGCCGCAGCACGTGGGCATCATCATGGATGGCAACCGGCGCTTTGCCAAGTTGCTGGGCTTGCAGCACGTGGGCCTGGGCCACGTGGCGGGCCAGGAGCGCCTGGAGAACGTCTTGGACTGGTGCCTGGAAGCGGGCATCAAGTACCTCACGGTGTACGCATTCTCGACGGAGAACTTCCAGCGCGCCGACGAGGAACGCGAGTTGTTGATGGAGCTCTTTGAGCACAACTTCCGCAAGATGGCCGTGGACGAGCGGGTGCACAAGAACAAGATCCGCGTGCGGTGCATTGGCCACTTGGACATGTTGCCCGAAGGCGTGCGGGAGGCGGCCGATTTGGTGATGGCCAAGACCCAGGGCTACGACAATTACCACTTCAACGTCGCCATCGCCTATGGTGGTCGCCAGGAGATTGTGGACGCCGTGCAGCGCATCGCCACGGAGGCCGCGGAGGGGACGCTGGATCCGGGCAGCATCACCGACGAGACCATCTCGCAGCACATGTACTACGGGCACCTGCCCGATCCGGATTTCCTGATTCGGACCAGCGGCGAGGAACGCATCAGCAACTTCCTGCTCTGGCAGATTGCCTATTCGGAGCTGTACTTCGCGGACGTCAATTGGCCCGAGTTGGACAAGTGGCGTTTCTTGCGCGCCATCGAGACGTACCAGCAGCGGCAGCGGCGGTACGGGCGCTAAGGGAGCCTACTCGGATTTCTGCAATCCTTGGGCAATCCAGGCAGGCATCGCCCATACGAGCCATGCCCCCAGGGCGGCGTAGCCGAGCCAGAAGACGAACCACAGACCCACCCAGGCGGCGGAGAGGGGTTCGACGACGTCAAGGTACCAACCAAAGCTCGCGGGCACGAACATGTGGGCGGCGATGGCGACGAGCACCGCGACGACGGGAATGCCGTACTCGAGTCGGCCGCAGTCAGCAAAGCGCGCCGCCGCGATGCCAGACCACACCATCCAGGCAGGAATCAGGCCGACGATGAGCAACGCCTCGAGGCCGTAGGATGTGACGTCGTCGCCTCGCTCGATGTATTCGAAGCTGAGCGCCATGGCGATGCCGGCGGCCACGATGGCGGCCAAGGCGATGCGTCCGATGCGGAACCACTTGCGGTCGACCTCGTCGCCGGGCGTGCCGGTCATGTGGGCATCCGACCTGTGAGTGCGGCGGCCAGGGCGGCCAGGCCGACGAGGGCATCGAAGACCAGGCACCAAGGCATGACCCACCCCGGTAGTCCGGTATGGATGTGCTTGGGGTGGAGCAGGTCCCAGCCGGGGTGGAGTAGCCAGGCCACGCCGAGCATGACGGGGTGGACGAGCCAGGCACTGGCCACCAGGCCAAGAATCAACAGAGTCTGCAGAAGTTGCCAGCGCAGGCCGTCGTGGATGGCCAATGCGCCACCGACGTAGATGCCTGCAGTGAGAACCAGGAGGGCCGCGAGCCAAGGCGCCCGCCACATGGGGGGCAGGACGATGGCGACGGCAATGACGACAATGGCGCTGATGGCGGCTTGCGCGGCGACCGGGGCCGTGAGCTTCACGCCACGCCTTCGAGTTCGGCTTCTTGGACCATTTCGACGGCCCGACGCAGCGCGGCTTGGACCGCTTGTTGGCGGATGTCGTCGCGGCTGCCTTCGAAGTCGTGGCGGGCCACGTCCATCAGGTGCTCGGGCCCCTCGATGCCAATCCAGACGGTGCCGACTGGCTTCTTGGCGCTGCCGCCACCGGGGCCTGCGACGCCACTGATTGCGATGGCCATGTCACAGCCCATTTGCCGGCGAATGGCGTCGGCCATGAGCTCCACGGCCCAGCCGCTCACGGCGCCGTGCTTGGCCAATTTGTCGGGGTCGAGTCCCAGGACCTTGGTCTTGACGTCGTCGTGGTAGGCGATGACGCCGCCATAGAATGTGTCGCTGCTGCCGGGAATGTCGGTGAGTGCCGCGCCCAGCATGCCGCCGGTGCAGCTCTCGGCCACACCCAGCTTGAGTCCGTGTTCGCGCAGGATGGCCAGCAACCCTGCGGCGTCGTTCATTGCGCCAACTCCAGGAGGCGGACCCGCTTGCTGCCATCGAAGCCGTCGATGACGGAGGCGACCTGCGGACTGACGGCTTTGCGCCAGCCACCGTCGCCTTCGGCCATCTGCATGCGCAGCGTCTTGCCTTCCAACACGTGGCGGTCCTTCAGGCCGGGGCGGCGGATGGGCAGCCCTTCGTCCTCGAAGAGATCCAGCGTGCGGTCGTCGTTGCCAAAGACGCGGTCAATGGCTCCGGTGATCTCCATCACGTGGTTGGCGTAATTGGGCGGGTCATGGATGTCCGGGATGGCCACCACGTCGACGCTGTCGCCAAACACGGCCTTCACCATGCCCGCTCGCTCGTCGTAAGAGAACGGGTTGGAGGGGCTCTGCCTGGCGGTGCTGCTGCCGATGCCCACGGTGACGTGGACGCAGTCCTCGATGGCGGCCCGGATGAGGGCCTCGTGGCCCTTGTGCAGTGGTTGGAACCGGCCGATGACCAAGCCCCTCATGGTGCGCCTCGGTGGGTGACCGGGAGGCCGCCCGTGAGGCTCTGCTCGAGGACGCTGAGCTTGTCCAGCAATTCGTCCTTCTCGGGGCAGTCCACCAAGGCGTGCTCGACGACGTCGTGCAGGGTGTCGCAGGGGACGACTTCGATCTTCTTGGCGTACTCCTCTTCGATGAGCACGTCGATGAGCGTGGCGCGGGGAATCAGCACCTTCTTGATGCCAATCTTGGCCGCCGCTTCGATCTTGGCCGTCACGCCGCCCACGGGCAGCACGAGGCCGTGCACGGAGAGGCTGCCGGTCATGGCGACGTCTTGGCGCACCGGGACCTTGGTCAGGGCCGAGAGCACGGCCGTCGCGACGGTCACCGAGGCACTGTCGCCTTCCACGCCCTCGTGGGCCAGCACGAACTGCACGTGGATGTCGTGGTTGCTGACGTCCTCGCTCAGGAAGCGCTTGACGATGGCGCTGATGTTCTGCACCGACTCCTTGGCAATCTCCCCGAGCTTGCCGGTGGCGATGATCTTGCCTTCACCACGGCTGCTGGCGGGCGCCACTTGCGCATCGATTTCCATGACGATGCCCGAGAACTCGGACATGCTGGGATCGGCGCTGAACACGGCGAGGCCGTTGACGATGCCGATGAACGCACCCTCGGTGCGGATGAGGTTGTACTGTTGCTTGTGCTCGATGCTGCGGTCGTAGATTTGCTGCTCCAAGGAGCGAGCAATCGACTTGGCGCGCAGCACGTGGTCGGCGGTGGCGACCTCGGCGCCCTCTTCGTGGGCCAAGTCACCGGCCACGCGCACCAAGCCACCCAGTTCACGCAAGCGCAGCGTGAGCTTGCCCTTCCGGCCACTGCGGCGCTGGGCTTCGTGGATGATCTCCGCGACGCCGGTCTTGTCGAAGGCCGGAATCTTGTCCCGCTCCTTGGCGACTTCTTGGGCCACGAAGCGCATGAGCTTCATGCGGTTCTCGTGGTTGTCCTCCATGTCGCCCTTGACGTAGACCTCGTAGCCGTAGCCACGGATACGGGAGCGCAGCGCCGGGTGCATGCCTTGCAGTGCATCCAGGTTGCCCGCCGCCACGAGAATGAAGTCGCAGGGCACCGGCTCGGTCTTCACCATGGCACCGGAGCTGCGCTCCGATTGGCCCGTGATCTGGAACTTCTTGTCCTGGATGGCGGTCAGCAAGTGCTGCTGGCTCGTGATGTGGAGGGTGTTGATTTCGTCGATGTACAACACGCCACGGTGGGCCTTGTGGATGGCGCCCGCCTCGACACGGTCGTGCGCCGGGGTCTCCAAACCACCGGCTTGGAAGGGGTCGTGGCGCACATCGCCCAGCAGGGCACCGCTGTGAGCCGCGGTGGCGTCCACGAAGGGAGCCACTTCGTCTGGATCGTGGCCAACGAGAAGCTTGGGCACCAGCTGCGTGGGCCGATTCATCCCGGCGTTGCGGAACAGAATGAAGATGAGGAAGGCACCCAGGAAGCCCCAGAACAGGACCTCCCACTTGCCCGTGCTGACGGCGATGAAGAGCGCCAGGCCGACGATCATCAAGATGAGGACCATCATCAGGAAGCCGCGTTGCTCCTGCTTCTTGCGGGCCTCGAATTTCTGTGCGTCGACGATTTCCTTGCCCTTGCCGGCGGGGACAACGCGCACCCGGGGCGTGTTCTGGTCCTCGCTGTTGGGGTAGGCAATGACGTCTTCCAATTCCTCGCGGGGCAGGAACTCGGTCATGGCGCGCGCCAGCATCGACTTGCCCGTGCCGGGGTCGCCGATCATCATGACGTGGCGCTTCTGCTCGGCGGCCTTGCGCACGACGGTCACGGCGTGGTCTTGGCCAATGACCTGGTCCAGTAGCTTGTCGGGGACCTGGATGTCGTCCGTGGTCTCCAAGTCGACGCCTTGGATCCATTCCTGGACGTGGGGCATCTTGCCATCGGCGGGTTGGGCCGCGACCTGCGGTTCCGGTGCCGGCTCGTGCGAACCGTTGCTCTGTGTGGCGGGTTCCCCCGCTTCGTCTGCCATCGGCGTTCTCTGATGAGGGATGCGTTGGATAAAAAGAGACTGTCAAGGGCAGGCGACGCACGGAACGGCCCAACGCAGGCCATGGGCGCCGATTCTCCTGGGAAAACGGGCTCGAAATCGGCGCCGCGGCGCCTGAACGTTCCACGTTCTTGCCAAAGCCATTTAGTATGGACGGATGAGACATAGCAAGCTTGGGTGAAAACCCATGCAACAACGAAACCTCCTCCAACTCCTGCCGCCTCGTGACGAGACCGACTACCTGGACCACTTCCGGTGCCTGGCAGCCGTGAACGTCGAGATCCAGCAGAACGGAGCGAGCGCCGAGCGTCTGTTGCGCAAGGCCATCCTCGAAATGGAGGTCGGCAACTTCGCCGCGGGCCTCGAAGCGGCCCGGGACGCCACCGACGTCCGACCCGAATGGGCGGAAGCCCACTACCAGCAAGGCATGGCCCTGCTCCACTTGGCGTTCGTCCGCGCCGGCATCCTGGCCGGCTCGGCGGGCATGGAACGCCCCGTGGGCAGCTGCAAGACCCTGCTGGAGCACGCCGGCCGCGCCTTTGGCGAGGCGCTGCGCCTGCACCCCGAGGACGAAGAGGTCCAAGACGACCTGAAGACGCTGAGCCTTTTCTTGGCCAGCAACGAGGACGTCGACTCCGTCCGGGCGGCGATGCAGGAACTCCGCATCTGAGGCCCTGGCAAGCTCCTCAAATAGGACTGGCGCGGCTGGGACCCCCATGCGCCCCTGGCCCATCCTGCTCTTGCTCGTCGCCGGCCTCGCCGGCTGCGCCGATTCCGGACCCGTTGACAGCGACGGCGATGGAGTCAGCGACGACGAGGAGATTGCCGCTGGCACCGATCCCCAGAATGCCACGAGCCTGCCGGGTTTGGACGATGAGGCCTTGGCGGGCGAAGCATGGCCCATGTGGGGCGACTTGGCCTCGGCCACCATCCGGCCGGGCAGCAGCCTCGGTGGGTACTGCACGTTCAATTTCCTCTTCGAGGGCCCCAACGGCACCGGATACATCGGCACCGCAGCGCACTGCACGGACGAGGCCGGGGAGCGCGTGGAGCTGCCCGGCGTGGGCGAGATTGGCACGGTGGTGTTCGACTCGGGCAGCACCGAGGGCGTGGACTTCAGCCTCATCCGCTTGGACGCCGAGCGCATCGGCGAGGCGCACCCCAAGATGCTGGGCTTCGAGGGCCCCACGGATTGGATTCACCCAGACGACCTGTCCGAAGGCGATCGAATCCAGCTGCATGGCTATGGTGTCGTGTTGGGCCAGAATGACGCCAGCCGCGACCGCGAAGGCGTGTTGATTTCTTGGACCGACTTGGAGTACGACGTGGACATGCCGGCCGTCAACGGCGACAGTGGCAGCCCGCTGCTGCACGCGGAGACCGGCAAGGCGTTCGGCATCATCAGCCGCTACGGTTTCTTTGACGGCACGCCCAGCACCGACAGCGGCCCGTTGTTCCCGTACATTTTCCAGGAACTGGCGGCCGCTGGCTACGGCGACGTGCGCTTGGCGACAATCTAGGCGAAGCCGCTGCTGCCGTCGGGGCCGGTCACGTCGCCATCGAGGTGGGCGATGTACAGGCCGCCGTGGTTGGCGCTGAGCATGTAGCCCTGCCAGACCACGACGTCCCAAGAGCCGCCGCAGCAGCCCTTGCCGTTGCTGCGATCCCAGGGCAGGTAGGTGCCCAGGGCGTACGGGTCGGCTTGGGTCTCCGGCGTGGAGATGTCCAGCACCCAGAGGC
>JBFKTF010000097.1:0-7332 GCA_041636435.1 Thermoplasmatota archaeon | reverse complement strand
TCCCGCTGCATCGTAGGCCACCCTTGAATCTCCCCACGCCGACGTCGGTGTGCCCGCGACCGTTCCACCCGTTCGCGAGCGGCACCACATAGGACGGGAGAATCCTCGGAACCATGCACCTGTTGCAGTACGCCCCCAGCCTGGACCACAAGACCGTCGTCGCCCTCGAGGCCGCCCGCCGCGCGGACGCCGCCCAGGACTGCGAGATCGAACTCATCGGCCAAGACTCGGACACCGCCAAGGCGTTCGTCCAAGCGGTCGAGGACGGCACCGTCGCCCAGTTCATGCCCACGGTCCTGTGGAAGACCCTGGAGCTGAAGCGCGGCGTCAACCGCCGCCCCTTGCCCCAGCACGCCATCGCCATCTCCGTGTTCTAAGGGCACCTCGGGAATCCCCTTATCAAGAAAGAGACCCAAGTGATGGCCGTGCGCATCCTCGTCACCGGAGCCACTGGATACGTCGGCGGCCGCCTTGTGCCCCGCTTGCTCGACGCAGGCCACGAGGTGCATGTCTTCGTGCGCAGCGCCGAACGCGTCCAGCAGCGCCCTTGGTCGGACCAAGTCACCATCCACGTGGGCGACATGCTGCACCCCGAGGCCCTGCACGGCGCGCCCCCGTTCGACGTGGTCTATTACCTCGTCCACGGCATGGCCGACGGCCCGGGATTCGAAGCCGCCGACGCCGAGGCCGCCGCGTTGTTCGCGCAAGCCGTCGAGACCCAGCACATGGTCTACTTGGGCGGACTGCAACCTCCTGGCGAAGCCAGCGCCCACCTGCGCAGCCGCGCCGCCGTGGGCCGCATCCTGGCTGCAGCGCATCCGACCACCGAGTTTCGCGCCGGCCCCATCATCGGCAGTGGCTCGGCCAGCTTCGAGATGTGCCGCTACCTCACGGAGCGCTTGCCGGTCATGGTGACCCCTCGCTGGGTCAGCAACAAGATCAGCCCCATCGCCATCCGCGACGTGTTGGCGTACCTGCTGGCCGCCATCGACGCGGGGCCCCAGGGCATTGTGGACATCGCCGGCGACGAACTGGAATTTCGGCAGATGATGCAACAATACGCCGAGGTCCGTGGCCTCCCGAAGCGACGCATCATCCCCACACCGGTCCTGGCGCCCACGTTGGCTGGACGCTGGGTCCAGTTCATTACCCCGGTCAGCAACAAGGTGGCCCTGCCCATCATCGAGGGCATCAAGACCGACTTGGTCGCGGACACCCAGAAGGCCGCCGTCTACGGCATCGAGCCCACCCCGTACCGCGAGGCGGTCCGGCTGGCACTGCAACGCATCGAGGACGACCTGGTGGAGACTCGCTGGACCAGCGCCAGCGGCGATGGTGCATACGTCTTCGAGGACGAACAGAACTTGCTTCGTGAGACCGCCCGCATCCACGTGGAGGCCCCGCCCCTGACGGTCTTTGACACGGTCAGCCGCGTCGGTGGCGAACAGGGCTGGCCCGCATGGGATTGGGCCTGGCGCATCCGGGGTGGCATCGATCGCTTGCTCGGTGGCCCTGGTACTCGACGCGGGCGCCGCAGCCCCAACGTCTTGTTGCCCGGAGACGCCGTCGATTTCTGGCGCGTCGAAGCCGTCGACCGCCCGCACCTGCTGCGCCTGCGGGCTGAGATGAAGCTGCCTGGCAAGGCCTGGCTGCAGTTCGAATGCAAACCCGCAGGCGAAGGCACCGAATTGGTGCAGACCGCCTTCTTCGAGCCCAAAGGATTGGCCGGCATGCTGTACTGGAAGAGCCTCTACCCGGTGCACCGCTTGTTGTTCCGGGACATGGTGGAGGCCTTGGCCAAGCAGGCCGCCACGGTGCGGCGATAGAATCAAGGACGCGAAGCCCTCCAACCACCCATGCGGACCATTGTCCTCTTGATGATCACGCTCGCCGCCCTGAGCGGTTGCACCGACGACGCCGACGGTGACGGCGGCCACGGCGATGGCTGCGACCACCTCACTGGCCAGGCCCACGACGACTGCCACGCCGGCCAGGGTGGCGGCGGATCGGGTGGTGGCAATGGTGGCGGCGATGGCACGGGCATCATGGAGCCCAACCAGACCAACGAGGTCTCCATCACCTTCACCGGAACCTACCCGGGCACCGTGACCTACGACAAGACCAGCGTGTCCGTCCCGGCCAACACCACCGTCATCCTGGAGTTCTGCAACAACGACAACGCCGCCAACCCGTTTGGTGACCACGACCTGGTCGTGGAAGGCATCGAAGGCGCCGCCACCGACATCATCGACGGCGGCACTTGCACCACCGTCGAATTCTTCTCTGGCCCGCCCCAGGAGACCAAGTTCTTCTGCAGCGTGGGTGCCCACCGTAGCCAAGGCATGGAAGGCGACTTCGTCGTCGTCTAATCCCGGCTGGCAGCAAACGCCCGCAAATCCTCTTCCTCCTCAAACTCCAACGGCACGGCGCGCAAATCGCAGCGGCGACACACCCACTCCGCGAGGTTGTCGATTTCCGGCACCATGCCATCCTTGAACTTCGGGACATCCAGGTCCGTCGATGCACACCGTGGGCAGGCCTGGAACACCATGCCACCCCAGCCGCAGCCCGCGACTTGACGATGCCGCACCGGGCATCGCCGGCGCCCCGGGCGGGCGGTCGCGTTTCTGAAGGTTCTTCATGGGTTCCGACGCATCCCCCCAGGACATGAGTGTCAACTGGATGGTGGGGGGCCCGCAAGGCAGCGGCGTCGACTCCGCCGCGAAGCTGTTCGCCCTCACCGTCGCCCGCGCCGGATTGCACGTCGTGGGGCAACGAGAGTACTACTCCAACATCATGGGCAAGCACTCGTACTACAAGATCCGTGCCAGCGAGCACCCCATCAAGGCGGCTCGTGGCGACGTCCACTTGTTGGCCACCTACGACGAGGAGACCATTGTGCGCCACGTCCTGGCCGGAGACGTCGTGGCCGGAGGCGCCATCCTGTTCGACGCCGACCACGTGGACGGGGACTTCCACAAGTTGCCCAACATGGACAAGCGCGTCAAGCAAGACGTCGCCAAGCGCCTCGAAGAAGCGGGCCACCCCCAGACCGTGGGCGGCGTGCTGGAACTGGCCAAGGCCGCCGGCGTCAAGTGCGTCGGCGTGCCATACGACGCCATCATCCAACGGGTCGCCAAGGAGCTGGACCTGTCCGGAAGCCTCGTCATCCTACGCAACACCTGCGCCGTCGGCGCCAGCCTGGGCGCCCTGGGACTGCCCGCCAACCACCTCGACGACACCGTGCGCCACATCTTTGCCGACAAGAAGGAGAAGGTGCACAACATGAACATCTTGGCCGCCAAGTACGCGGCGGAACACGTGGCGGCCCAACTGCCCGACTTCGAGCACCGCATGCCGACGGGCGACGCCAGCCGCGAACGGGTCTGGATTCAAGGCACGCAGGCCGTGGCCCTGGGCAAGATCGCCGCCGGCTGCCGCCTGCATACCTACTACCCCATCAGCCCGGCCACGGACGAAGCGACCTACCTTGAATCGTTGAGCCACACCGACATGCTCGTGGTGCAAACCGAGGACGAAATCGCCGCCGCCACCATGGCCATCGGCGCCGCCCTCACGGGCGCCCGCGCCACCACCAGCACCAGCGGCCCCGGATTCTGCCTCATGGCCGAAGCCATTGGCTACGCCGGCATGTGCGAGGTGCCCTTGGTCGTCATCGACTACCAGCGCGGCGGCCCCAGCACGGGCCTTCCCACCCGCACCGAACAAGGCGACCTGCAATTCGCCCTGCGCATGGGCCACGGCGACCTGCCCCGCATCGTCATCTGTCCCGGCGACCCCGAGGAGCTCTTCTGGGACACCATCAAGGCCTTCGAATGGGCCGAACGCTACCAGATGTGCGTCATCATGCTCCCCGACAAGGCCCTGGCCGGCAACTCGGTCACCATGGACATTCCCGACATTTCGGGCCTGAAGCTGGACCGCGGCCGGCTCGCCACCGCCGAGCACATCGCGCAACACACCCGCGATGGGAAGTTCAGTCGCTACGCGGAAGCCGAGGACGGCATCAGCGTCCGCAGCCTGCTGGGCCAGAAGGACGGCATCCATTGGCTCACCGGCGACGAACACACCGACGAGGGCCACATCACCGAGGACGTGGTCATCCGCGACGCCATGGTGCAGAAGCGCTGGCGCAAACTCGACACGGCCGCCGCCGAGATTCCCGCCCAGGACAAGGCCATCCTGCATGGGCCCGCCGACGCCGACGTGACCATCGTCAGTTGGGGCAGCACCAAGGGCGCCATTCTGGAAGCCCTCGACGACCTGCAGAAAGAAGGCATCACGGCCAACTTCCTGCAATACCGCATCATGAGCCCATTCCCCATGGAGACCAAGCCGATTCTGGAGGGCGCCAAACGGGTGGTGAGCATCGAGGAGAACCAATCCGGTCAATTGCGCGACTTGATCGCGGAGAAGACCGGTTTCGTCATCCCCCACAAGGTCACCAAGACCAACGGCCGCCCCACCATGGTCCACGAAGTCGTGGACGCGGTCATGGGTGCCCAGAACGATGTCCAGGAGGTGCTGCTGACCCATGGCTGCTGAACTGCCCAAGCTGACGGTGAAGGACTACAAGGAAGAGGACGTCCACGTCGATTGGTGCCCCGGCTGCGGCGACTTTGGGGCCCTGAATGCGGTGCAGATGGCCTTGGCCAAGCTGCAATGGGACCCCAGCGACGTGGCGTTGTTCAGCGGCATCGGGTGCAGTGGCAAGTCCAGCCAATACGTCCGCACCTACGGCATCCACACCTTGCACGGCCGTGTCCTGGCCTTCGCCACCGGCGCCAAGCTCGCCAACCCCCACCTCAAGGTCGTCGCCCTGGGCGGCGACGGGGATGGATACGGCATCGGCGCCTGCCACTTCCTCAACGCCGGCAGGCGCAACCTGGACCTGGCCTACATCGTGTACAGCAACAACGTGTATGGCTTGACCAAGGGCCAAGCCAGTCCCACGATGCCGCGCGCCGCGCAGACCAAGTCGCTGCCCGAGCCCAACATCAACGACAGCATCAACCCCATCGCCACGGCCATCGCCGCGGGTTACACGTGGATTGGCCGTGCCTATGCCTTCGATGTCAAGGGCATGACGGAGCTCATCGTGCAGGCCATCCAGCACGAAGGCGCCGCGCTGTTGGATATCCTGCAGCCGTGCCCCACGTACAACAACCTGCGCGACAAGGCGTTCTACCAGCCCCGCGTCGTCAAGCTGGACGACGAAGGCTACGACGGCGCCGTCGCCGACCCCACGGACGCCAAGGAAATCGCCGCCAAGCAGGCCGGCGCCATCGCCCAATCCCTGCGCGAAGACGAGTTCCCCACGGGCGTCTTCTACAGCGTGCGCAAACCCACCTACGAGGAACGGGTGGCGGACCGCATGCCGGACTACCCCAACACGTACCCTGCCAAGCAGGATTCTTGGATGGAGGCCGACGGCGCACCCAAGTGCGACTTGGACCCCATGTGGAAGGACCTGCGGCTCGGGTGACGCCGGGCCCCGTGCGCGGGGTCTTTGACGGGCCCGCGATGCACACCTGATGCTCCGCCTGGGAATCTCCGCGTGCCTGCTCGGCGAGCGCGTGCGCTGGAACGGCGGACACAAGCGGGAAGCGTTCCTGACAGACGTCGTCGGGCCCCACGCGGAGTTCGTGCCGTTCTGCCCCGAAGACGCGGTCTTGGGCACGCCCCGGCCGACCCTGCGCCTCGAACGCATCGACGGCGAGGTCCGCGCCATCACCAAGGACGGCACCGACCACACGGACGGCTTGGCCGCCACCACGCCCACGGCCCCAGTGCACGGCTACATCCTGAAGAAGGCCAGCCCCAGCTGCGGCCTCGACGTGGCCGTATGGGAAGAGGGCAGCCAACGCGGCCGAGCGCCCGGCATCGTCGCCGGTCGATTGATGGGCTCCGACGTCCCCGTCACCGATGAAGGGCGCCTGCGGGAGCCGGCGTGGCGGGAGCATTTCTTCGACCAAGCATTCACGTGGCTGCGCTGGGAAACCTTGGGGCAACCGTCCGCCAAGGCGCTCATGGATTGGCATGGGCGGCACAAACTCACGTTCATGGCGCACAGCCCGGACGGCGCGCGGCGGCTCGGCCGCTTGGCGGCGGACGGGGACACCGAAGCGTACCGCGCCTTGCTGCCGGAGGTCTTGCAGACCCAAGCCACGCGGGGCCGCCACGGCAACGTGCTGGCCCACATCCAGGGCTACGTGTCGGATGCCCTCGACACACACGACCGCGCCGAACTGGTCGAGTTGATTGAACGCTACCAGCAAGGCATCTTGCCGCTGGTGGTGCCGGTCACCATGCTGCAACACCACGCCCGCAAACACGCCCCCGACTGGCTGCGGCAACAGACCTACCTGGACCCGTACCCGGCGGAGTGGATGCTGCGTGGATGAACGGGTCCGGCCGTTGAACGACGCGCCCCTGGGCGACGGCCCCGTGGTGTACTGGATGACGTCCCAGCGGCGCTTGGAATGGAACCATGCGCTGGATCATGCGGTGGCCCGGGCCAACGAACTGGGCAAGGGACTCGTCGTCGTGGAGCCATTGCGCGCCGACTACCCCCACGCCTGCGATCGTTTCCATGCCTTTGTCCAGCAAGGCATGCAGCAACACCAGCAGCGTGCCCAGGCGGCTGGCGCCACGTACCACCCATTCATCGAACCGGTTCCCGGGGCCGGCAAGGGCATGCTGGCGGCCTTGGCCGACGCAGCATCGCTCGTGGTGGCCGACGACCACCCCGGCTTCTTCTTTCCCAAGATGTTGGCCGCCGCCGCGCGCCTGCCGCGCCGCATGGAAGCCGTCGACTCCGTCGGCATCCTGCCCATGTCGTGCGCTCCCAAGCCCTTCACCGCCGCCGTGCACTTGCGGCGCTTCCTGCAACGGGAGATGCTGCCCCACCTCATGGACCGCCCCGCCGAGGCGCCCCTGGAGGATGCCCCCGCGGGGGATGTGCCCGACGCGCTCGAGCGTTGGCCCGCCACCACCAACGCGCCGTCCCTTGGCGGCCCCGCGCCCGTCGCTGCACCCGGGGGTCGCGACGAGGCCCGTGCCCGCCTCGAGGCATTCGACACCAAGCGCTACTTGGAACGCAACCACCCCGACGCCGAGGCCGAATCCGGGCTCTCGCCGTACCTGCACTTTGGCCACATCGGCGCCGCCGAAGTGGTCTGGCACATCCTCGACGACGAGGGCTGGGATCCATTGCGTGTCGGTGATGCCAAGGGGCAACGCGCCGGCTGGTGGGGCCTCTCGGAAGGCGCCGAAGCGTTCCTGGACCAAGTCATCACGTGGCGCGAACTG
>JBFKTF010000096.1:0-7349 GCA_041636435.1 Thermoplasmatota archaeon | reverse complement strand
CGAATCCTTCGATGACCTTGGGCATGGTGGGCAAGCCGAGGGCGTCTCGCAACGCCACCAAGGTCCCCGACTTCTTCTCTTGCTTGAGCAGTTCTTCTTGCAGACGCAAGCGGGCATTGGTGGACGCCACATCCAACCAGCGGGCCTTCTCCCCGCGTTGCGGGGCCTCGACGGTGACGGCGTGGTCGCACAACAAGCGCAAGTCCACTTCCAACTCGTTCTGTTCGTCGGGGTCGATGGCGGCGGCGACGTAGCGAGGCACGGTGCGGTCCGCGTAGTGCCCGACGAGGAAATCGGCCAACGCATGTTCGGGGCTTTCGCCCTCGACGCCGTGCACGATGTACGGTGATTGGCCCACCACCTTCCCATCGCGTTGGTGCACGATGGTGACCACGGCCAGATCGCCTTGGGCTTCGATGGCCGCGATGTCGCGGTCCTGCAAGCGGTCGGCCACCATCACTTGACGCTCCAGGACCCCTTCGAGGCCGCGCAATTGGTCGCGCAGGCGGGCCGCGTCCTCGAATCGTTCCTCGGCCGCCGCTTGCTGCATGTCCGCCTTGACGCGACGCAACAGGCCCTTGCTTCGTCCCGCCAACGTGTCCTTGACCGCCTGCACGACCTCGGCGTATTCCTCGTCGGTGCATGCATCGATGCACGGCGCGACGCATTTGCCGATGTCGTAGTACAGGCACTTGACCTTGGGCAACGTCTTGCAGCGGCGCAATGGGAACAAGTCGTTGAGCACCTGCATGACGTGGTATGCGCCGTAGCCGTCGGGGAATGGCCCGAAGTAGGTGGCGCCGTCGTCCAAGCGCCGGTGGGTCTTGATGAGGCGCGGGTAGGCGTCCTTTGTGAGCTTGATGAACGGGTATTGTTTGTCGTCGGTCAGGCGCACGTTGTAGCGCGGTTTGTGCTTCTTGATGAGCGTCTGCTCCAGCACCAACGCTTCCTTGTTCGTGGTGACCGCAATGAAGTCCACGTCCCGCGCGTGCTCCATCATCTCCGGTTTGTGGGCGCCGGTCTGCACGTATTGCATGGCGCGGCTGCGCAGGTCCGTGGCCTTGCCCACGTAGAGGACCTCGTCGTCCGTGCCCTTCCACAAGTACACCCCCGGCTGCTTGGGGAGGCGCTGGACGCGGGCGCGCAGGTCCACGACTGGACCACCGCGGGGCACGGCTTAGAGGGTTTGTCCAGGGGCCATCAAAGGTACGGGTGGCCGCGTTCCGCCTTCAGGATGCGGACCTCGCGCTGGATGCGGGCTCGGGTGTGTTCGGCAATCGAGTGCACCAAGTCGTGGTCGGCGGCCGCCTCGGGGTCGTGGGGAATATCGGCCGGGGCAAGGAATCGGATGCGCCACTTGACGGGCTTGGGCAAGATGTTCTTGGGGATGGGCAGCCCCCCGCGCAGCTTCAGCAAGTCCTCGTAGGATTCCAATTGCATCCCGACAGGATTGCTTTCTTCGCCTCCCAAGATGGCGACCGGAATGACCGGGTGCCCTGTCTCCATGGCGATGCGGACAAAGCCACGGGCAAACGGTTCCAGCGTGTAGTCGGTGCCCGGCCGGAACGCGCCCCGTTCGCCTTCCGGGAACATCATCACCAGTTCGCCATCGTCCAGGGCCTGCCGGATGGCGTCCTTGCTGATTTGGATGATGCCGCATTTGCGGGCAAACTCCGCCGTCGCCTTGTTGCGGAACCAGGCCTCATGGGCCATGCCCCGCACCAGACGGCCGTTGGTCTCGTGGACGCTCAACGCGGTCAATGCGTAATCGAGGCCAAGCCACCCGGTGTGGTTGCCCACGATGAGGCCGGGGCCCTCCACGGGGACATGCTCCAAACCGAAGGTCTTGAGCCGGGTGTAATTGCGGATCCGCTGGAACCACGGAATGAGCTTGCCGAGGAACTCCATGTCTGGCTGCGCGACGTCCGCCACGAGCCGTGCACGGCGGTGCGGGTGCAAAAGGTCACAGGTGCAGGATGGCGAGGGATGCCACCAGCACCGCGCCGAAGGTGGCTCCCGCCACGCTCCATGCCCGCCAACCCGCCTCGCGCATGCCTTGGATGTTGGTCTGCAGGCCCATGCCGACCAGGCCGCCGACGAAGAGCCAGCCAGCCACGGCGCCCACCATGTCGATGCTGCCCTGTGGCCAAGCCACGATGTTGCCCAGCACGAGCGCCCCGACGAAACCCAGCACCTCCTTTGGCACCACCGTCCGGGAGCGCTGCCCCGACAACCACCCGAGCGCCACCACCGCGACGGGCAACAGGGCGACGCGGGTCATCTTCACCAGCGCGGCCGCGTCCGCCCCGGCCAATCCGCCCGCGGCGAATCCGGCCCCGATGGCTTGTGGCACCGCGTGAAGGCTGGCGCCCATCCATTGCCCGGCCGGCACCGCGTCGATGCCGCGGTGGATGCTTAGCAGCGGCAACAGCACCATGCCCACGGAGCCGAGCACCGTGATCAGCACGGTCGCGGTCACCAGGTCCTCGTCCTTCGCCTTGGCGGCATCCTTGGCGGCCACCATGGCGGCCACGCCGCAAATGGCGGTCCCAATGCCCACAATCAAAGCCAGGGGCGAGGGGATGCGCAACAGGCGGGCCATGCCCCATGCCACGCCGATGCCCAAGACGATGGTCGACAACGCCAGCGCCAGGCTGGTGGTGCCCGCGGCTTGCAAGGTGCTGAGGTCGATGGTGAATCCAAGCAGCACCACGCCGCCCAGCAACAGGAGCTTGGTTCCGTCCTGGACGCCCACGCGGACGGTCGCATGGAGGCCTCGAGCTCCGAGCAGCCACCCCGCCACGACCGCCGGGATGGCGGCCCCAATGGGGGACGGGGTCAAGGATGCGACCACCCAGGAGGCCACGGCCCCAAGGGCGATGAGGGCAAGGCCTGGGAGGCGCTCCACGGGGGCTCATGGCCCGGCGGGCCTGATGAGGGTAGCGAACAGGCTTCAAGGACCACTCCGGTGGCGGCGCGATGAGTCTGAGTCCCGAGGCGACGGCCCAGGACGACGCCTGGCAACAGGAAGCCCACCGGCTCCTGGAAGAGGATGCGCCGTTTGCGCAGCACGTCGCGGCCCACAAGCGCATCTATGGCAGTCGCCGGCCCGAAGACGGCCCGCCCCAGGTGTGGAGGCCCACCGCGGACGACGTCCAGTACGCCAACTTGGCACGCCTCATCGAACACCACCGCTTCGAGACCTACGCCGATTTGCATGCCTGGAGCATCGAGCATCGGGCCGGGTTCTGGAACGCCACGGTGCAGGCACTCAACGTGCCATTCATCCAACCGCCAAACGATACGCTGACGGGACCCGCCGACGACCCCACCTGGCTTGACGGAGCCCAGATGAACATCGTGCAAGCCTGCTTCACGGCCCCCGGCGACAAGGTGGCCATCATCGAGGGCGGTGAAGGCCGCCACGACCGCGAGGTGAGCTACTCGCAACTGCGCAGCATGAGCCACCAAGTCGCCCACGGGCTGCGCGCGCAGGGCTTCGAGCCAGGCGACGGCATCGCACTGTATCTGCCCATGAACGTGGAATGCGTCGCCGCCTACCTCGGAATCATCCGCGCCGGCTGCGTCGCCATCAGCATTCCCGACTCCTTTGCGCCCTCCGAAGTGGCCACGCGTCTGGCCCTGGGGGAGGCCAAGGCGGTCATCACGGTGGGCTCGTTCAAGCGGGGCGGCCGCGACGTGCCGATGCTCCCCAAGGCCCGCGACGCCGTGCAACGCCTCACCCAGCCACCCAAGCTCATCAGCATCGGTGGCGACCTCCACGACGGCGAGTTGGCCTGGGAGGACTTGCTCGTCAAGGCGGGCCGCTTCGAGCCGGTCCCATGCGAGCCCCAGGACGTCACGAACATCCTGTTCAGCAGCGGCACCACCGGCGAGCCCAAAGCGATTCCATGGACGCACCTCACCCCCATCAAGGCCGCCGCCGATGGGATGTGGCACCAAGACATCCATGGCCAAGACGTCGTGGCATGGCCCACCAACATCGGTTGGATGATGGGGCCCTGGCTCATCTACGCCAGCCTGGTGAACGAGGCCACCATGGCGCTCTACGAAGGCGTCCCCACCAGCCCCGATTACATCGATTTCCTGCGCCGACAGAAGATCACGGTGCTGGGTCTTGTCCCCGCCATTGTCCGCGCCTGGCGACAACAGGACTTGGTCCAACCCGGGGGCTTGGCCGACGTGCGCATCTTCAGCAGCACCGGCGAGGCCAGCAACGCCGAGGACTACCTGTACCTCATGAGCCTGGCCCGCTACCAGGCGCCCATCATCGAATACTGCGGTGGCACCGAAATCGGTGGCGGGCACCTCACCGGCACCGTCCTCCAGCCCGCCAGCCCGGCCACCTTCACCACGCCCGCCATGGGCCTGGACTTCGTGGTCCTGGACGACGATGGCCGCCCCGTGCCCGAAGGCGGCATGGGCGAATTGTTCCTGGTGCCGCCAAGCATCGGCCTGAGCCAACGCCTCCTCAACCGCGACCACCACGCCGAATACTACGCCGGCTGCCCCAAGGGCCCCAACGGCGAAACCCTGCGCCGACACGGCGACGAAGTGCAGCGCCTCCACCAAGGATTCTACACGGCCCAAGGGCGCGCAGACGACACCATGAACCTGGGAGGCATCAAGGTGGGCAGCATCGACCTGGAACGCGCCATGAACGGCGCGGAGGGCGTCGTGGAGACGGCGGCCGTCGGCATCCCACCGCCCGAGGGGGGTGCCGATCGCCTCATCGTCTTCACCGTCGCCGAGGCCGGCGCCGAGGCCAAGGAGCTCCAGGCCGCCATGCAGGCCCGCATCAAGGAACGACTCAACCCTCTGTTCCGCATCCACGACGTCGTCCTGGTCGAATCCCTGCCGCGCACCGCCAGCAACAAGGTGATGCGCCGGGAACTGCGCAAGCAATACGCCGAGGGCACCGCGTGATTGGATCCGAAGGCGTCGACCCCAAGGTCTTCCACGACATCTACCAAGGCCAGGCCCCCTGGGACTTGGGCCACCCCCAACCGGAAGTGGTCCGCTTGCTGGAAGCGCACTTGTTCCATGGGCGCGTGCTGGATGTGGGCTGCGGCACCGGCGAGAACGCCATCCTGGTGGCCATGAGTGGACATCCCACGACCGCCATCGACTTCGTTCCCGCAGCCGTCGAGCAGGCCAAAGCCGAGGCGGACGAGCGGCACGTGGACGTCGATTGGCGCATCGGCAACGCGTTGCAGCTGACCGAGCACGTCGATGGAGTGTTTGACACGGTGCTGGATTCCGGCGTGTTCCACGTTTTTGGCGACGACGACCGCCGCCGTTACGTGGAGCAACTGACCCAAGTCACCGCCCCCGCCGGCCTCCTGCACGTCATCGTCTTCAGCGACGCCGAAGGTGGCGGGGACGGCCCGCGTCGCGTGCGCCGCGAGGAACTCGTGGCGGCGTTTGGCGACGGCTGGGACTTGGTGGAGTTGGTGGAGACCCGCTACGGCATCACGAGCCGTGCGGGTGGGGCCAAGGCATGGCGGGGCACGTGGCGCCGCGCCGGCGTGCGCACGCGTTAGACGTACACGGACTTCGTGGGGGCGTGCTCCTGGGCCTTGCGGATCCACTCCTCCACCATGCTGAGGCTGATGCGCCCCTTCTGCACATGGTGGTCCCGGATGTGGCCGCCGTGCTCCAGCATGTCCAGCAGTTCACGGGGGCGCAGGTTGCCCAAGTGGCTGATGCTGGTGACGCCGCTGATGGCCAGCAGCTCCGACCATTGGCGGCCGATGCCGTTGATGGCCATCAGTTCCGCTTGGGTCTGCCATTGGCGCACTTGGCGTGCCGTGATTTGTAGGTCCTCGGCGAGTTGGTTGGTGTCCGCGTGCCATAGGTGCTCGGTGTCCAGGATGCCTTGCTTCTGCAGGGCGTAGCTGGTCTTGTTGCCGATGCCCTCCACGTCGTGGACGGGGTACACCTTGCCAAACGGCGCGTGGGCCGTCAAGCGGATGCCATTCTCTTCTCGCACCGCGACGGCGCGGCCGACGCCTGCGGCCTCGATCATGGCACGAATCTCTTGCTTGAACGACTCGAGTTGGGCTTGTTGTGCCTGCAAGATGGTCTCCGTGCCGCCTTGCTCCATTTGCTGCAATTGGCCTTCCAATTGGCTCAGACGCGCCTCCACGTTGCTTGCCACTTGCTCCTGCAGGTCGCCCTGCAGGGCGTCGGCGGTCTCGCGGGCCTGGGTGGCCTCGTAGAGAGCCGTGTGGATGCGTTCGTCTTGGGCGCTCAAGTTGTCTTGCAATGCCCCGACCTCGGCGGACGTGTTGGCGCGCTCGGCGGTGAAGGCTTGTCCGATGGATTGCTCATGGGACTCGAGGCGCTCGTCCACGGCCGCCCGATGCTGCTGGATGCGCTTGCTGTTCTCCTCTTGCGCGTGGGCCATGGCCGTCGCCAAATCCTCGTGCTCGGCCGCGTGGTCGCTCCAACGCAAATCGACGTGGGCGATGACGCCCCCAAGGGCTTCGTCCAGTTCCGCGCGCAGGCCGGCGACTTGCTGGGCCTCCTCCTCGTGGCGGGCCTCGTGCTCGCCCCAAGACGCGCGTTGCTGCTTGGCCAAGTCCTTCAGTTGCTCCGCAAAGGACGAACGGACGGCCTGCATGGCGACGTCCCGTTCGGCGGCGGCGATGGCGGCGCCTTCGGTGGGGGCGTTGTTGGCGGCCTCCTCCACGGCGTGGACGCGGCCCTGCAATCGGGCGACATCCTGTTCAATGGATTCGAAGCGGCCGTCCGATTGGGCGGCCACGTCGGCCAAGTCGTCGCGTGCCTCCACGCGTGCGGCCAGGAGTTGGTCCGCCATCTCGTGGCGGATGCGTTGCTCGGAGTGTGCGTTCTGGTCCACGTGGCGATCCAATGCCCACAATGTGAGCGGGGCCGCCACCAACATCGTCACCAACGTGGCGCCGATGAGCCAGAATGCCGTGCCCGCCGAGATGATGCCCGGGGCGGTGATGCCGAATGCTCCGGCGGCGATGATGATCGCCACGGAGACCAGCAGGCCCAGGCCAATGGGCACGAACAGGCTGCGTCGATTCTTGGAAGTCATGGAGTTCCTCCCTAGTCACTGGCGGCCTTCTGGTGAAAACGCTCCAGCGCCGGGGACAGGGAGTCTGTGCCCCTTGGGCCTCGGGTGCGCCGGGCCGCCTGGCACGGGCCCACAGTGCAGGACATAACGAGAGGCCACGCGACGAGCGGGCGCCGTCCGGCGCCGCGCCGTGCGTGCCCGGGCTCAGCGTGCACCGGCGGCGGAGGACTCCTCGAGCTGGCGCGCGAACTGGAACCGGTAGAGCCCCGCGTAGAGCGTG
>JBFKTF010000095.1:0-7595 GCA_041636435.1 Thermoplasmatota archaeon | reverse complement strand
TCGTGCAGGTCCTTGCTGGCCTTCAGGAAGTAGACGCCGGGTTCGACGTCGCTGAAGGCGAAGCGTCCCTGGTCGTCGGTGACTTCGACGATGGGGTCGTTGCCGGGGATGTTGAGTTCGACGGCGACGTCCATGATGGGGGTGATGGTTTGGTCGACCACGACTCCCAGGATGACTCCCGTGCCCTCTCCGGCGCGGACGTCCACGTCATCGAACGACGTGTCATTGGCGGGTTGGTCGTCTTGCGGGGCATCGGCACAGCCGGCGAAGGCAACGCCCACGAGCAGGAGGAACACGAACGAACGCATCGGCCCAGAAGTTTCCTTCCAACAGATGAACCTTGCCGAACACCGGTGTCGGCTGGTCCGCTGCTTAGGGGGCCGGGAAGCTGTCGGCTTCCTCGAAGTTCCAACCTTCCGGCGCCGTGTAGCCGTGGAATACCGTGGTCAGGATGGTGAAGTCGACGTTGAAACCAGTGGCGACGTCGGTCAGGCCTTCTTGGAATGGGATGAAGCCGCGCACGGCGTATTCGAGGCTGCCCTCGTCGCCCGGGTCCGGCCAGGGGGTGTCGCCCTTGTCGAGGCGGCCGATGCTGTATCCGTTGTCGCTGATGTGGGCCATGTAGACGCTGCTGCAGTCGCAGGCGTTGTCGATGGGGCTGGCGGCGACACTGAAGCGGAAGTTGGGCACGTCGCTGGTGTCGAAGTAGCCCTCTTGGATGAGGGTCTGGCCACTGGGCAGCATGTCGTAGAACTCGGTGTTGACGTTGTTCTGGATGCCGCGGGGCACCACGCTGAGCCCGGCATCGTGGGCCGTGCGGACGGCGAAGTCGCAGCTGTCGGTGATGAACCACATGGCAAAGGCGCATTCGTAGAAGCCGTCGAATTTCAGGTTCTCTAGGTACGGGTTGAAGCCGGCCACAGTGATCATTTGGATGCGTACCAACTCGGGCGTCTCGATACCGGCCACGGCCTGGACGCTGGTCTGAATCTCTTCGTACCCTAGGCGCTGGGCGACGACGAAGTACGTGCCGGGGTCCAGGTTGCTGAAGGTGAAGATGCCCTCGGCGTCCGTGATCGTGTTTTGGCCATCGTTGAGGGTGATTGTGACGTCGGGGACCGGCAGGATGGATTCGTCGACGACGATGCCGCGGATGGCGGCGGTCGTGGACGTGACCTCCACGTCGGGGCCTTCTTGCACGGGTTCGGCGGCATCGGCGCAGCCGGCGAAGGCCAGGGCGACGAAGAGCAACGGGACCAAGTGGCGCATTGGCGACGAGTCGGCTGGGCGCATCAAATGGCTTGCGGTGCGCGGGCCACGATGGCTGCATACGAGAGGTGGCCCGCGGCGAAGGCGGATTCGGCGGAGGCCACGAGCCGGGGTACGGAGTCGTGTCCAAGGGCCTCCGCGGCCTCGACGATGGCGGCCACGTCGACCCGTTCGTGGATGCGTTGTCGGACGGCGGCAATGGAGGCGGGGTCGTCCCACGACTCGACGATGTCAAACCGCTGGGCGACGAGGCCGCGCAGTTGGCGTCGGGGGAGGGCGCCGCCGAGGCAGGCGGCGATGCCGGCGGCTTCGCGGAAGGCCTCTGCTTGTTCTTCGACGGTGACGTCCGAGAGAAGCAACGTTCCCCCGGGAACCAAGCGACGGCGCAGCGCATCCAGCGTGGCACCGGAGTCGCCCTGGAGACACAAGGTGCACTCGCTCAGGACCGCCGTGAAGCCGGTGGGCAGGGAGTCCACGTCCCCGTCAAACCGCAGCACTTGCCCGTCGACGCCGGCGGCCTGCATGCGGCGTTGGGCTTCGTCGACGTTGGCTTGTTCCACGTCCGCGCCGGTGACGCGGCAGCCGATGCGGCGAGCCAATGCAATCAGGCTGGTGCCCTTGCCGCAACCCACGTCCAGCACGTGGTCCCCGGGACCCAAGTCGGCTTCGGTGGCCATGCGCAGCGTCAGTGCTTCGCCGCCGGGGTGCAGGTCGCCCAGCACCGCCTCGACGACGGGGTGGGCGTACAGGCCGGTGCCGCAGGCCTGGAAGCTGGTGAGCAGGTGGTCGATCATGGCAGGACGGGCAGGGCGCCGGGAGCGGCCGCTTGGCGGTACCGGCGCCGCAGCGCATAATCCCCGCTGCGGGTGGTGAGGTTGTAGCCGCAGAATGGCACGAGTTGTCCATCGTCGGTGGGGACGTTGATGCAACAACTGCCCAACCGCTCCAAGTCGACGGTGTCGGCGTCCATGAAGCCGGTGATGGTCAAGGCGAGCATGCGTGGCATGAGTTTCTCGACGCCGGGCGGCACGGGGATGCCACAGCACCCCGCGGCGTCCTTGGCGGCGTCCAGGCCATCGGGGCGGCCGGCGAGCAGGTCCATGAAACGGGTCTCGTCGAAGCTGGCCACCAAGTCCTGGTAGGCGTCATCGGAGAGGAACCGGGTCAGGGGCATCGCCTTGCCCCCGGGCAGTTTCAGCAGCATGGTGGCGCTGCTGCATGCGGGCGAACAACACGGGACCTGCAACAAGTCCTTGGCGCGCAAGAAGCCCGTCTGTTCTTCCAGCAGCTTGGCGATGGCGGGGAGGCTGAGATGCCCGGCGTCCTCCTTGGCGCGGCCGAAGTGGCTGACGGGTTGGATGTTGATGCCCCGCACCACGTCCAGATTCTTCAACCCAAAGCGGACGATGTCGCCCAGTTCGTGTTCGTTGGTGCCCCGCACGACGGTCGGCACCAGGATGACTTGCAACCCCGCCGCCCGGCACGCGTCGATGGCTCCTTGCTTCTTGGCGCGCAAATCTTGGTGCCGAAGCTGCTTGTGCGCGGTCTCGGACAAGCCATCGAATTGCAAGTACACGGTGGTGGCGCCCGCGTCGCGCAGCCGGTGCGCCAGGTCGGCGTCGTCCGCGAGTCGGATGCCGTTGCTGTTGACCTCGATGTGTTCGAAGCCCATGGCGTGGGCCATGGCGACCAGTTCGGGCAGGTCATCGCGGATGGTCGGTTCGCCACCGCTGAACTGGATGGGGGTCGGGCCGCTGTGCTCCAAAACCGTCTCCAGGCGCTTGCGGATGGTCTCGACGGGCACGTCGGGCAAGCCGGGGCGGCTGCTGGCAAAACAGTAGCTGCATGCCAGGTTGCAATTCTCCGTGACGTCGACGATGGCGAGGCACTTGCGGCGACCGTCGTCGCCGGCGGGGTCACAGCACGCGGTGTCGTCGCCGCAGTCGGGGGCCATGGAGCGCATCCAGTGGTAATGCTCCACGTCGTCCCAATACAGGCTACGAAACGCCCCGTGCTCCGGGCATTCCTTGGCTTGGACCACGCGGCCATCCTCTTCTTCGTAGGTGCAGGGAATGTCACGGAAGCACTCGGGGCACAGGCTGATCGACCGGTCCAGGACCACGCTGGACATCCCGTCGCGGCGGGTTTCAGTGTTCTCCCGACTCATGGCTGCAGTTCGTCGATGGCCTGGCCAATCTGGGACATGCTGACCTGGAATGGTGCGCCTTCCAGCCCGAACACGTAGAATGTGGGTGTGCCCCGGACGCCCCAATCGCGACCGACGCGGTAGTCCTGCGAGACGCGTCCGCCCAACTCGACATCGTCCGCGCAGCGTTGCAGAGCGTCTTGGGCCGGGTGGCCTTGGCTGAACTCGTCGAACTTGGCGCGCCCGGCCGCGCTGCTGGGATACAAACCCAGCTCCAGGTACACCATGTCCGTGAAGTTCCAGTAATCGTCGCGACCACCATGCTCCAAGGCGCATTCTTGCATGTTGCCAATCTGGAAGTCGGCGTCGGTGCCGATGTGGAATTGGGAATAGTAGTAGACCGCCTTGCCCGTGTCGAAGTAGTCGGCCTTCAGCTCGGGCAAGAAGTTGCTGTGGAAGCCACGGCATGCGCTGCACGTGGGCGCCTCAAAGCCCACCAGCACCACGGGAGCCGCGGGGTCGCCCATGTAGGGGTCTTCCGCCAAGCCGAACGCGGCCAGATTCTCGGCCTTGCTCGTGCCTGGCTCGCCGCTGTCATTGAGCAGCAGCAACGCGCCGACCACCAGCACCATGACCACTCCGATGGCCAGGAATTTCCGGTTGCCTCCGGACCGGCCGCCTTCCCGGCGCCGTCGGTCTTCCTCCGCCTTGCTGAGCTTGGCCATGGTGCAAGAGTCTGGGTTCCGGCTTTGGAGGATGCGGTCGGGGAAATCAAGACCCCCTCGTCGCTGGCCGTCTCGTGGCGACCATCGTCGGCGGCGGCCTCGCCGGAGCCATCACGGCCCTGCATCTCTTGGACCGGGGCATCGCCCCCCACGTGCTGGAGCGCAATCCACCAGGCACCACGTTGTGCGGCGAGGGGTTGAGCCACCGCACGCTGGAAGCGTTGCTCCCGGTCTTCGATGCCACGCCCTACATTGACACGTCCTTCGAGGGCGCTCGTTGGCAGTTCCCCGGCGCCACCGTGTTGGCCCATCGCCGTTGCCACACCATGGCCCGCGAGGAATGGATTCCGGCCATGTTGGATGCGGTCGCAGATCGAGGCGGCACCGTGGAACATGGCGTCCGGGCCCGCATCGAGGAATTGGATGGCGTCGTGGTGGGGGCCGATGGGCCGGGCAGCCGCGTCCGTGCCGCGGTGGAAGGCGCGCAGCGGCACGTGCACCTGCGCACCGGCATCCAGTACCGTGTCGCCACGGACGCCGCCACGGACCACTTGGAGTTCGTCACGAGCAAGCAATTCAGCCAGGAATACGCGTGGTGGTTCCCGCGCAGCGGCACCCACAACGTCGGCTTGTTGGCGGAAGACGACGGCCAAGACTGGCAGCGACTCGACGCGTTCGTGGAGCACCTCGGCATCGAGGGCTCGGTGCGCAAGCGGGAAGCATACCCCATCGCGTTTGGCGGCCGCCGCTTCGTGTCCAAGGATGGCCGCATCCTGCTCATCGGCGACGCGGCCGGGTTGACCAACCCACTCACCAAGGGTGGCATGGCCGCCATTGTCCACGCCGCGCCCCTGCTGGCGGACGCCTTGGCTCGGGGCCGACCCCAGGCATACCAGGCGGCGCTGCGCCGCCACCCGTTGACCTTGAGGGCGTACCAGCGCGTGCTGCGGCGCTTGCGTGCATGGGACGACGATCGACTGACCCGGCTGGTGGCGACGGCCCCGCCCACCATCCACGTTGGCGGGCCGACCACGCCCCACATGCCGGTGGCGCTGCGCACGGCGGCGCGTGCGCCTTGGCGCATCCCCGCCCTGTTGGACTTCTACCAGGCCACAGTGGCCAGCATGGATTGGTCGTGGTGAGCCCCGATGGTTAAGTCCGGCACGTGACTGGCCGCTTCGATGCCGAGCCTGGACCTCGAGGCGTTTGCCCACATCGTGGCGCACGACCTAGGGGCCCCCATCCGCGGCATCAGCATCCACTTGAAGCTCCTGGAACGGGAGCTGCCGGAGAACGCGCAGACCGCAGAACGGATTGCGTTGCTGCAGGATCGGTTGCGTCGCTTGGACACCATGGTCCAACAGATTCGTGGCTTCTCCAAGGCCATCGTGGCCAGCCAAGACGAAGGCGCCACACCGGTCGCCGCCGCGGCCCAAGAGGCATTTGACCGCTTGGAGGTGCAGCACGACCTCCGCATCGAAGGCGACGCCGTCGTGGCCGCCAACCGCTTGCTCGTCGATGCCATGGTGGGTGAATTGCTGCGCAATGCGGTGGTCCACGACGACCGCACGAGCGGCACGGTGCGGTTGCGCATCGCCGACGAGGACCCGGTGACCATCGTGGTGGAGGACGATGGCCCTGGCCTGCCGGCCGACACGGAGCGCATGATGGAGCCGTTCACCAAGGGCGGTGCCTTCGCGGACCAAGGCCGGGGCACGGGGTTGGCGTTGACGCGCCTCATGGCCGAGCAGGTCGGCGGGTCCTTGGAGTTGGAGTCCGGCTTCGCCGATGGGCGTGGCCTGCGTGCCACGCTGCGCTTGCCGCGCGCTTGAACGGGCGTCCGTCGCCCGCTGACTGACCCTTCCGTGAGGGTCGACCCAAGCTGTCTGTCAGGCAGCCGATGACAGGGCCGCTGCGGCCGCAGGGCCGCCGTTTGGCGCGGATTTCCTCCTGTTGACCCCGCGATTTGGCGGGGGTCGAACGTCCGCTGTCCCCCAGGCCCAAGTTGTGTGTCACGGACCTGATGAACAACGGACCATGGTGTTCGGGGGCTCCGTCCCCTTTGCCCCTGGGGACCTGAGCCCCTGGGGCGGAGAGGACACACATGGACACGACCACCCCCCAAACCACGACCTTCGCCCGCGTCAACACCACCCTCGGCGGCACCAAGACCGGCGCCCACCACCGCGACCTGCTGATCCAAGTCATCCGCAGCAACCCCGGCATCCACGTCCGCCGCCTGGCCGCCATCGTCGGCATCTCCTGGAACACCTGCCTGCACCACGTCCACCGCCTCGAAGCGGCCGGCCTGATCAGCAGCAAGAAGGTCCAGGGCAAGCTGACGGTCTTCGACAAGACCCGCGGCGCCGTCGTCGCCAAGGCCGGCAACGCCCTGCTGCGCGACGAGCGCAACCTGACCGTCGCCCGCTTCGTCGCCGAGCACCCCGGCGCCCACCAGCGCGCCATCTGCGCTGGCACCGACCTGGCCCCCAGCGTCGTGACCCGCCGCCTGCAGGCGCTCGAAGACGCCGGCATGGTCGAGCGCGTCCCCGAAGGCCGCATCACGGCCGTCCACCCCACGGAGGCCTTGGACGAGGTTCTGGGCTGCACGGAAACCGTCGATCCGTTCACACTGCTGGCCTGAACCGCTCGTTCTGACCCGGCCTCTTAATGGAACCCAGCGACCATCGTTCCATGTGGCGCCCCAAATCGTCATCATCGACGATGACCCACTCTTCCGGTCCCTGCTGACCGAACTCGCCGACGCCGCTGGCTGCGACGTCATCGCGGAGGCCTCCAGCCTGGCGGATGCCGAGCTGGCCCTGGCCGCCAACCCCCACTTGGTCCTGCTGGATTTGCACTTGCCCGACGGTGCCGGCATGGAAGTGGTGCAACGCGTCCGAAGGCTCACCACCGCGCCCATCACGGTCCTCACCGGGGACGACGGCGCCGCCATTGACGAGCTGCTGGACAGCGGCGCCACGTGCGTGGTCAACAAGGCCGAGATCGACCTGGAATCGTTTGGCTCCGTGCTCGAGCAAGGCTACGCGTCGGAAGGTCTGGCCGCAGCCAACAACTGAGCCAGGGCATCTTCCATCCCGGCCAGGTCCAAGGGCTTCTCCATCGCCTGATCCACGGTGCCCGCCGGCAGAGTCCGCTCCACCGCATCGGGTGCGCCGCTCCACAAGATGATGCGGGCCGTTGCGTTGGTTCGACGCAACCGTGCCGCCACCGCCCCAATGTCCTCTCCGGGAATGTGGCCATCCAGTAGCACGACGTCGGCGCCGGAAACCACCGTGGCCGCATCGTCGCCCCCTTTGGCGCCAACCACGTGGAAGCCCAGCATGCCCCCGATTTCGGCGACGATGGCACGATCCAGTGGCGAATCGTCGACGACCAGGAGACGCATACGACGGCATGCCCCACGCACCTTATTAGACGCCGGGGCAAGAAAG
>JBFKTF010000094.1:0-7599 GCA_041636435.1 Thermoplasmatota archaeon | reverse complement strand
TGCAAGCCCAATTGGCGCAGTTGGCTGGAGAGGTCGACCGCCAAGCCAGCAACCGCACGCTGGCCCCGGTGACGAGTGGTGTCACGCTGGGCGAACCACAGGCCTCGCGTTTGCTCTCCGCACCGCGGCTACCTGGCACCATGGTCTTTGACCCGGGCACGTCGGGCTCTCGTCTGGACGCCCCGGAGTTGCTGAAATTCTTGGAGAACGGCCAGGTCATCGGTGGCGCCCATGAGACCTGGACCCCCGTCACGGGGCCCACGGACGAAGTGCTCAACGTAGGCGACGTGCACCATTTCCGCCTGCGCATCAACAAGCCCATGGACAAGGGCGACGGCGAGTTCGTCCAGGTCCGCATCGTGGACGTGGACGGCAACAGCGCGGGCACCCTGCGCGCCTACATCGAATCCTTTGGTAGCCAACGGGGCGTCTTCACCCAGGTGAAGGACGCCTCAGGCAACATCGTCTACGACCAAGGCTGGCAGGCCCACCACCAGGCCAACATCGAGTGGGCCTGGGTCGACGCCCTGGACCCCGAGATTCTCTTCGATGACCTCTTGGCCGGAGCCAAGAAACCAATGACCCTGCAGTTCACCAAGCAAGGCATCATCGGCGACTTCACCCTCACCTACGACGAAGTGCTGCCCGGGGGCACCCGCACCGTCGGCACCAACGGCGTGCTGGTCGCCCCATACTCGCAGACCTTGGGCGGGGGCAGCCTGTCCGTCCGTCTGCCCAGCGAGAACTACGCGGAGCAAGAATACATCCTGGAGAACGGCGCCATCCTCGTCCGCCAAGACGACGGGGTGGCCATGAAGTTCGACCCCAACTTCGAGATCCGCAAGATCAACGCCGCCACGGTCATCCGCATGACCGTTCCGGGCCTCATCGGAGATGGGGTCACGGCCAGCCAGACCGGCACCGTGCCCGTGACCATGAAGGGCGCCATGAGCAGCCACATCGAAGGCACCGTCCCCATGTGGAAGTACCGGGTCACCACGTCGCACGCGGCCACGTGGGCCGACTTCTTTGAACGGACCGCCGTGGAGGCTGGATTGCCTGCCGCCGAGTACGCCGTGGCATTCGATGCGGCGGCCAAATGGGCGGAGATTGCCGTGTACGGTGTGAACACCGATCCCACGGACCTCAACCACGACGTGACGGTGGACGCACACATGTCCCTGGTGCGTGTCTCCATCCCGGCATGACCTGCCTCGGACTCGCGCTTTAATCGGTGGACGGTTAAGTAGACGGCGTGGGGATTCACACCGTCCGGTTTCCCCGTGCCGTCACCGCCATGACAACGCCCTCCGAACTCCTTGCCCGCACGCGACGCGCCGCTTCTCGTCACTGGAGTGACGACGAGGCCGTGTCCGAGGTCGTGGGTCAGGTCTTGCTCGTCGGCATCACCATCACCACCATGGTCGGCCTGACGATTCTCGTCATGAACATCGACGGCCCCCTGGACAAGACCCACGCGGACATCGAATACCTCGTCAGCGCCGGCCAAGGGGGATGGAACGACGGCGACGAAAGCATCCAACTCACCCACATGGGCGGCGAATCGATTGAGACCGCCTCGACGCTGTTCCGCATCGTGGTCAACGGTGCCGTCACGGAGGTCGATAGTGCCAGCTTGGGTGGCGCCTGGGCCGACGGCTCGTTCAGCATCACGGAGACCTGGATTCACCCCATCCAATTGGCGTTCGGGGACGAAATCGAGGTGCTGCTCATCAACACGAAGGAGACCACGCTCACCAGCTCCACCGTCCTGACGGCGGGGGCCAGCTCCGTGGGGGGCCAGCCGGTGTTGACCTACGTCAGCCAAGCCACCGCCATCGATGGCTTGGTGACCTTGTTGCCCAACGCGCAAGACCCGGACGACGGCCAAGCCGAGGCGGATCTGAGCGAAGCGGCCGTGACCAGCACCATCAGCGACCGCGTCGGCGTCAAGCATTCCTTCAGCAGCGTCAGCAACAGCGGCGACGACCTGTTGACGAGCAACAACATCCGGACGCGCTTCAACAGTCTCGGCGATTTCGTGGAAATCGACGGCTTCACCAACGTCGCTGGCGCCACGGGCGTGCAGAAGGTCGAAGTCATCCTGGAAGGCCAACGCCCCGCCGATGGCGGCGCCGACCCGGCCATCAAGGTCAGCTACAAGATTGGCGCCACGGCGGGTGGCACGGACGCGACGTACTTCATCGACAGCATCGGCAGCGACAAGATCTACGGCCCCTTCGACATCACCGGCACCGGTCGTTCCTTGGCGGACATCCAGAACCTGGAGATCCGCATCGAGCGCCTGAGCGTCAACACCAATTTCGCCCACGCCGACCTGGACGCCGCGTACCTGCGCGTCACGTACAGCCTGTCGGGCTCCAGCATGGAGGTCGACTTCCAATTCAACAACGTCCCAGGTGGCTTGAGCCACCAAGTGGAGCTCGAGTACCGTGTCGTCAACGACGACTTCACGGTCAGCGTGTGGGATGGCACGGTCTGGGTCAAGCGCGGCCTCGTGCTCAACCAAGGCTCCCCCACGGTCTGGACCTACACGTTGACCCCCGACGAATACAACGGTGGCACTGTGCTGGTCAAGTTCCGTGACAAGACGCCCGGAGGCGTCACTCCAGGCCAGATTCTGATCGACTTTGCCCGGGTGCGCACCATATGAGGCGCATCCTGCGCCGGTTCATGTCCGACGACGCCGTCAGCAGCGTCCTGGGCGGCGTGCTGGTCTTTGGCCTCGTCGTCAGCTTCCTCATCGTCGTGCGCGTCGACTACGTGCCGATTTGGGAAGAAGACCGGGAGGCCCGCATCAGCAGCCAAGCCCGAGCGGACTTGGCGGCCATCAAGGCCGAAAGCGAACGGCAAGCCGACAACCGCACGACGGACGCCGTCAGCCTGCCCATCATTCTGGGTGAGGAGGTCGCCACGCGGCTGTTCTCACCGCCAAGCGTTCCCGCCGCATTGACCTTCGATCCGGGCACGGCGGCCGTCCAAGTCGAGGCGGACGAATTCCTCCTGTACGAGCGCAACGGCCAGGGGCTCGGAGCCATCGACGAGGACTTCAACGCCATCAGCGGATCCTCCGTGCTGGAGGATGCGGTGCAATTCGAGCACTTCCGCATCAAGATCAACAACCCCCAGAGCGAAGTCGGCCCCACCGACGACGACGCGGTCATCACGGTCCGCGTGCAGCGGCAAGACACCATCTTCCAAGGGGATGCCATCATCCGCATCACCAGCCCCAACGACGACGACCCTTCCAATGTGGGCTTCAAGGTCGGCGTCACGGTGCGTGGCCCAACGAGCGTCATCGTCTACGAAGGCGGCACCTACTTCCACGCCTCGGAGAATCCCTCCGTGGTGTACGTGGACCTCTTGGATCCGGCACTGCACTTCGTCGACGTGCTGCAGGCGGCCCAGAACCCCATGGATGTGGTGGTCACCGAATCCGGCATCGCAGCCCAATACGCCAGCGTGTACTACTTCACCAACGGTGGCGAAGCGGTCCTGACTGGTGAATCGGGTCTCCTTGTGTCCGACTTCCTGGCCGACTACGTGGGGGGCACGCTGCGCCACGAGACCAGCCCCACGCACTTCCTGGCGCAGGAACACGTCGTCGAGAACGGCGCCCTCATCCTCAACCAGGGGGGGCAGCGCACCATGCGCGGCGACCCCGCGTTCAAGGTGGACATCGTGGCCGACGTCACGTTCGTCAAATGGACGCTCCCCAGCCTGGTGGGTCAAGCCGACTCGGTCACCGAGGAAGGCACCACGCTCGTCACCCTCGATGGCGTGGAGAGTTCCTCTTTCACGGGGGCGACCCCGAAGCTCACCATCCGTTTCAACAGCGAATACGCCGATGCATGGGAACGACACATCCGCGACGTCTTCGTACTCGCCGGGCTCGATGAAGGGCTGGGCGAATTCGAAGTCGACACCGTGGGTGACACCGTGACCCTCACTGTCTTCGGCATCACTTCCGCACCATCGTCCACGGTGCGCGACGTGCAACTAGAACTGCGTCAAGGCGCAGTCGACGTGGACATCAGGAATTAGCATGGCCAAGAAGAAGGATAAGCAACAGACCGCACCGGATGCCGGCGAAGCCGTCGTCGAGACTCAGGAAGCCCCCATGGAGCTCCCCGAGGACCTCACGGACGAAGAACGCCACATCCTGACGTCCATGCAGGCCGAGGAAGAGCCCCAAGGCTTCCTCGCCCGGATGCAGTACCGTCGTCGCATCGAGCGCGCCCGCAAGCTGGGCGCCAAGGACGACACGAAGCAACTGCGCGGTCAAGCCAAGCAACTCCTGAAGGAGGCCAAGGCCCGCGAGAAGCGGCAACAGGACATGGCGCGCCACATGATGCGCGTCAGCAGCCACGCCGCCGAATTGGGTTACGACGCCGAGCGCCCCATCACGGCCATCCCGCGCCTGCCCGACCACGCAAGCGAAGTGGAATTCATCGTCGTCGAAGAGGACCGCGCGTTCATTCGCGTCTTCTTCGATGAACGCACGAGCCAGCACATCTACGAGGTCATCGAGCCGCAGCTCATGCCCCACGAGAGCCGCCTGCGCGACTTCATTCGCGACACCTTGGTGCGCACCTTGGATGCCCGCAGCCACGATGGCCGCGACCCGTCCGAAGCGCTGCGTGAAGCCGTCGACGAAATCATCGTCGACCACGACGTCATGCTGGACCTGATCAGCAAGGAGCGCATCCTGTACCATTTGACGCGCGACTTCCTGGGCTACGGTCCCATCGACGTCATGATGCGCGATGGCATGTTGGAGGATGTGTCGTGCAACGGCCCCGAATTGCCGGTGTACGTCTTCCACCGCAAGTACGAGTCCATCAAGTCCTCCGTGACGTTCCGCGACGAGACCGACCTCGATCGCTTCGTGATTGGCTTGGCCCAACGCAGTGGCAAGCACATCAGCATCGCCGACCCAGTGCTCGACGCCACGCTGCCCGATGGCAGCCGCTTGCAGGCGACCCTGAGCCGCGAAGTCACGAGCCGCGGCAGCAGCTTCACCATCCGCAAATTCCGCGCCGACCCGCTGACGCCTCCGGATCTGATCAACTACCGCACCCTGGACGTGCCCATGGCGGCCTACTTCTGGCTCTTGATGGAAGAAGGGCGCTCCATGATCTACGCCGGCGGTACGGCCAGTGGCAAGACCACCAGCCTCAACGCATGGTGCCAGTTCATTCCGCCAGAGAAGAAGATCGTCAGCATCGAGGACACGCGCGAAGTCAACATCCTGCACGAGAACTGGATTGCCGGCGTCACGCGCTCCGGCTTCGGTCAAGAGACCGCCAGCGGCAAGATGGCCGGCGCCGTCGACATGTACCGCTTGCTGGAAGCGGCCCTGCGTCAACGCCCCGAGTACCTGCTCGTGGGTGAAGTGCGCGGCAAGGAAGCCCTCACGCTCTTCCAGGCCATGGCCACCGGCCACGCCGTGTACTCGACCATGCACGCCGACTCGGTGCGCTCGGCCGTGTACCGTCTCGAGAACCCGCCCATCCACGTGCCCCGCCTCATGTTGCAGACGCTGGACGTCATGTGCATCCAGACCCAGGTACGCGTCGGTGGCAAGATGGTCCGTCGCCTCAAGGAAGTCGTCGAGTTCGTGGGCTTCGACCCCGACACCGACGACTTGCTCACCAACACGGTGTTCAACTGGGACCAGGTGAGCGACCGCCACGTCTTCACCGGCCACAGCAACATCTTCGACGAAATCCAAGCCAAGAAGGGCTGGACCACGGAAGAAATGCTGGACGAATGGTACCGCCGCATCACGACGCTCAGCTGGATGATGGCCAACAACGTGCGCGAGTTCGAACGCGTCGCCGCCATCTTGCAAGAATACTACCGCCGCCCCGATCGGCTCTTGGCCAAGATCGAGGAGACCGGCTTCAAGGTGGAGCGCGACCAGATGCTCGACTTCGACCACAGCAACTGGGAACCAGAGCGCCTCTCGCCCGACGAGGAGGACCCCGGCGACCCGTTGGCCAGTGTGCTCGACGCCAACGCCCACATTCCCGACCGCACCGCCATGCCCGAAGGCCACGACCACGAGGCCAGCAGCCTGACGGATTTGGCCGATCGGCCCGGGCCACAGGAACTGGTGACGGAACACGAAGCCGAGGAACTGATGGAAGCCGAGGCGGCCGCCAAGAAAGCCCAGGCAGCTGAGGACGATGCGGCCAAGGAAGACGAGGTCGAGGAAGAGGCGACCTGATGGCTCTCAGCGGATACCAACGCATCGCATACCGCGTCTTTGGCGGATTCGCCGAAGACCGCGCCCGCGCCAACGACCGGCTGCGCACGGTCTTGATGCAGGCGCACATCGCCCAACGCCCCGACGCGTTCCTGGCCTCCGTGTTCTTCACGGCCGCCCTGGCCGGTGCCATCGTGTTGCTGCTCATCGCCCTGCTCGGCTTCATGGTCGCCGCAGGGGCCGTCGATGTCGAGCCCCGCGTGTTCTTCTTCGCGGCGCCATTGCCCGTGGTCATTGCGGCCATCATCTACATCGCCAGCCTGGTCTTGCCGGAACTGCGCGTTGCCAGCCGCGCCGGCGACATCGATGCCAAGATTCCGTACGCCATCAACTTCATCGCCACCATGGCCAGCGCCGGCGCCCCGCCGGAACGCATCTTCAGCAGCCTGGCGCGCCAACCAATCTATGGTGAAGTGGCCCACGAGGCCGCTTGGATTAGCCGCGACATGAACGTGCTCGGGCTCGACGTCATCACCGCCATCGGTGACGCCGTCGGGCGCACGCCGTCGGCCAAGTTCCAGGATTTCCTGCAAGGCGCCATCACGACGCTCAGCACCGGTGGCGACCTGAAGGACTACTTCAACAACAAAGCCGAGCAGTACATGCTCGACAACCGCCAAGTGCAGCAACAGTTCCTGGAGAGCCTCGGTGTCTTGGCCGAGTCCTTCGTCGTGGTCGTTGTCGCGGCCCCCCTGTTCCTGATGGTCATCCTGTCGACCATGAGCAGCCTGGGAGGCGACCCGGCCAGCATGATCAAGATCGGCTACATTCTCGTGTTGGCCATGCTGCCATTGGCCCAAGCAGGATTTGCATTCACGCTCAAGGTGAGCACCCCGGAGGCCTGACATGAAGTTCCGCACCCCCCTCGAATTCCTTTGGCTCGGCCTCGTCATCGTCAGCGTGCTGGCCGCATGGTTCCCCGCGATTCTGCTGATTGTGGTGCCCGACGAGATTGTCCTCGTCGGCATGCTGGAATCCATCGCCATCACGGCGTTTGCTCTGAGTGTCGCCATCTCGGCGCCCATGGATGGCCTCCACAAATTGCGCCGCAAGGCACGTGGCAGCCGCAAGTACGAGCGCGCCCGCCGTGCGCAGACACTCCGCGTGTCGGGTTCCCTCAACTCCTTGCTGCTCATCCTGACGCTGATGTTCGTCGGGTTGTTCATGCTGATTCGCACCAACATCGTCGGGGCTCCCGAGACATCCCCCGTGATGTTGCGCATCCTGGCCGGTCTGGCGGGCTTGTACGTCACCAACGCCGCCGTGGCCCACTACCAATCGATGAACGTCAAGCGCGAGGAAGCGCT
>JBFKTF010000093.1:0-7656 GCA_041636435.1 Thermoplasmatota archaeon | reverse complement strand
TGCCCTGCCTCGTGACGATGGAGCCAAAGCGCCTCGAAACCGGATCGCCATGCAAGAGCTGGCCCAGATGTTGGACCAGGCGGAAACCGTGCGCGCGCTGGTGGAGGCCCACCGTATCCAATGTCGGCAGTGCCGCAGTCGGCTGCGGTGGGACGGAACCAAGAAGACCGCCGGGATCCGTATCCCGGTTCTTCGATGCGGAAACAACTGCGGATTCCGGACGCCATTGCTTACGTCAACCGATCTGAAGACCCTGAAACCTCGGCTCAGGTGCCTCGACTGCAATGCGTCGTTTCGGGAAGACTTCAACCACAGCTACAACCGGGTTCGCCAGAAGTATCACCTGAAGTGCAAGCGCTGCGGGTGGGAAAGCTGGACACACCGCTCCGTGTTGGACGAAATCGATGATGGGCCTGCCCCGTCGCCTAGCCCCAGCCCACGGCAATCTACGGGCAAGCAGCAGCGGCTGACGACGTCGCCAGCTAGACCGCAGCGGGCCCCTGGCCGTCGCCGTGCCAAGTCTCGCCCGAAGCGAGAGCCTCCGCATAAGCGCTGAACACAGCATCAATCGCCCGTTCGCGGCGAGTCTTTTCCCCCTCCTTCTTCGCGACCCGTGGCTCCTGGGCCTTGTCCCAGGTCTTCGGTAACACGATCCGAATCTCAGGCAATTCGTGAAGGAGCCCAGCTAGCTCCAGGCGCCCCTTGTAGACGGGGTTGCGCACGATGGCGTGCACAGCGCCAGGTGAGAACGTGCGGCCTCGGTTCGTCAGCACGCCCCGGTCGCCGAGACGGCGAGAAATTTCGGTCAGCGCCAAGCGGTCATTGTACCAGGCAAAGATCTGGCGGACCATGCGAGCTTGGCCGGCCTCCTTGACCAGGTGGCGTTGATTGTCGAGCGTATAGCCGAATGGCGGCCGCTGGGTTGGCCAGCGCGCTTGCCGCGCCTGTCGCAACTTCCCAAGCTGTGCTCGTTCGGCAATGATTTCACGTTCCAGTTCGGCCGCGGAAGCGAGCGTTCGGAACGCAAAGCGGCCGTAGGCCGTGGAGGTGTCAAAATTCTCAGTCAAACTGACCAGCTTCACGCCCTTGCTCTCCAGAAACTCGTGCAAGTTCAACAAATCGCGAAGACTACGCACCAGTCGATCGAGCTTCCACACAATGATCTTGGAGACCATCCCTTGCTCGCAGAGTCCCAGCAAATGCTGCAGCTTCGGCCGGTCGGCAGTCTTGGCACTCTCGCCTTGTTCCACTAACACGTATCGAGTCTTCTCCCCCGATTCCTCGGCCTTTCGCCGGCACAGGTAGACCTGTTCTTGCGCGGTTTTTTGGCGTGGCAGGGAGGTACGTCCGTAGACGGCAACGCCTGGCTCGCGGTTGCTCCGTGACACGCACCTCAATCGGCTGCGTGCGACTTGCGACGGATCCGCAACCAATCCGCGATGGTTCGAATTCAATCGCGGTCGTGCTCGAAGCACGACTTACAGGCCGCGCAGTACGCCCATCCCTCGATGGACTCCCAGGCTGCGGACCCGCCGGCGCCATCCCGAGAATAGACGCGGCGTGCCGTGTTGGAGCACTGGGGGCAAAAGATACGGGGACGGTTTCCCACACCCTTGGGAAGCTAGGTCCAACCATCGTCATGCGCCATAATGTAGACATTAAGGCTGGCGATTCAAGTCCGATCGAAATGTGCTAACGTAGACATTACAATCGTGGGCCATGGCCCAGAACAAGGTCATCCCACCAGCATGGATGCCGATAGGACGGGAAAGTAGCGGGGGGTGGATTTGAACCACCGGTCTGCGGGTTATGAGCCCGCCGGGATCTCCTGGCTACCCCACCCCGCTAGGGTGAGTGCCCGATTTGTATCAGGCGCAAGCCGTGCGACTGAGGTGGGCTATATGACTGAAGCGGTGGAGGTGGTGCCACGAGCTGCGTGCTTCAGGTGGCCTCGGCCGTGGGTTCGCTGGGCATGCGCAGTGGTTGGATGATGCCGCGTCGGCCGCTGAGGACGCCGATGAGCATGGCGGCTCCGAGCATGATGAGGAGGCTGGCGGCGAGGTAGACGTTGCCGTCGATGCCGATTTCTTGGGCGTGGTGGAGGTTGAAGCGCCATTCGCTGGCGTTGACCCATAGGGCGGCGATGCTGATGGGGTTGGTGCGCAGGAGGACCCAGGCGACGATGGGGATGGCGAGGATGCCGTTGATGATCATCGGCATGGCGGCGTGGTGCCATTGGGTGACGTGTTCGCCGGCGGCGAGTTGGTGGTAGTGTTCGTCGTCGAGGCTGTAGAAGGTGCTGCCCAGGACGGCGTCGGGGAGGAGTTGGGCGGGGGCGAGTCCGAGGGTGACGCCGACGAGGAGGATGTTCTTGGGGTAGAGTGCGACGGTGGTGTCGTCGACGGCGTCGACGTGGTAGGTGCGGCCGTCGATGGTGCGGGTTTGGCGTTCGGCGATGGCGGCTTCGGCGCTGGCGCGGTCGTCGTGGAACTCGACGACGGGGACGTCGCCCCATGCGGTGGCGTGGCCGACTTCGTGGACGAAGGTGGTGACAAAGGTGAACCCAATGACGGCGCCGAAGAACGCCAGGAAGGCCAGTGCGTTGCGGGCCGCCGGGTGCACGACGTGTTCTTGGTGCTCGCCGGGGTTGTCCCTCGGCGCGAATGGGTGGAACGATGGATTCCGCAGCCCCAGTGACGTTGCTCGTGGCCGTCAGGGCCTTTGGCTACGAACTGCCCTTGGCCCGCCACGGAAACGGCTATATGGGCTGCGAAATACAGCGGCTTTGCGGCGGAAACCGTAGCAAATGCTGCGGTCGTCGTAGGACATCACCATGCAAACCAACGCCATTGCCTGCCCCGAATGCGCCGGCGCCATCGACGCCAACCCCGCCTTCACCGGCGAGATCATTGACTGCACCGACTGCGGTGTCGAACTCGAAGTGACCGGCCTGTCGCCCGTCACCGTCGAGGTCGCACCGGACGTCGAGGAAGACTGGGGCGAATAGATGGAAACGGTGCTGTTGCCACCCCGTACCCGACTGGGTGCCGCCGCTGCGAGGCTCTGAATGCAGCTTGGGCTCGTCTACGGGCGCATGCGCGAAGAGGAGAAGCTCCTCATCGACGCCGCGAAACGCAACAACATCGACCTGGTCCCCCAACACGACCAGCACCTCACCCTGACCCTGGACGGGGGCATTGAAGGGGACGCCGTCCTGGTGCGCAGCCTGAGTGCTAGCCGCGCCCTGATGGTCAGCCGCGCCCTCACCGCGTGGGACCGCCCCGCCATCAACCACCCCGACACCATCAATGCCTGCATGGACAAGGCCGAGACCAGCCTCCGGCTGCGTCAGGCGCGGGTACCCACCCCGGACAGCCGCGTCGCCTTCGATACGGACGCCGCGTTGGCCGCCCTCGACGAGCTGGGCTACCCGGCCGTCATCAAGCCAATCCAAGGCTCCTGGGCCCGCTTGGTCAGCCAGGTCCGCGACGCACAGGAAGCCAGGCAAATTCTGGAGCACCGCGAGATGTTGCCCAACCCCGTGCAGCACATCTACTACATGCAGGAATACATCGAGACGTTCCGCGACGGCCGCCACAGCGACGTCCGCGCCGTCGTCGTGGGCGACGAGACCATTGCCGCCATCCGCCGCGTCAGCCCCAACTGGCCCACCAACACGGCCCGCGGCGCCACCACGGAAAACCAGCCCGTCACGGACGAATTGAACGACATTTGCCAACGCGCGGCCCAAGCCATGGGCGGCGGCATCCTGGCCTTGGACCTGCTCCATGGGCCCGATGGCTGGCTGGTGCACGAAGTGAACCACAACCTGGAGTTCCGCAACACCATCGCCCCCACGGGCGTCGACATCCCCGAACGCATCGTGCAGTACGTCGCCTCGGAGGCTCGCGCATGATCCGCGTGCGGCCGCTGCCGGCACCCGACCCGGACGACCCATGGTTTGGAGGCGAGGCATGAGCCAAGCACTCATCCAAGCCACCCAAACCGATGCCACCACCGTCGGCATCGTGGGTGGCTCGGGCTTCACGGGCGGCGAACTGTTGCGCCTCCTGCTCCAGCACCCCGGCGCCGACGTGGTGGGCGCCACCAGCGGCCAATACGCAGGCAAGCCCCTGCACCGGGCCCACCCCAACCTCCGTGGCTTCACGGACCTACGATTCACGCCCCGCGACGGCTTGCCCGACGCCGAGCTGGTGTTCTCTTGCTTGCCGCACCAGCGCAGCGCCGAAGTGGTCGGCGCGTTGCGGGACCAAGGCACTCGCGTCATCGACTTGAGCGCCGATTTCCGGCTGCGGGACGCGGCGACGTACGAGGACTGGTACGGCGTGGCGCACCCGCGGCCGGATTTGCTTCCAGCCGCCTACGGCCTGCCCGAAGCACACCGCGCCGAGATCCGCGACGCGGACTTGGTCAGCGGCGTCGGTTGCGTCGCCACCAGCATGAACCTGGCCCTCTTGCCCCTGGCTCGGGCCGGCTTGTTGGACGACGCTCGGGTCGTGGTGGACGCCAAGATTGGCTCCAGCGCCGCCGGCGTGCAGGCCAACGACGCCGGCATGCACGCCCACCGCAGCCGCAGCCTCCGCCTCTACGCCCCCACGGGCCACCGACACAGCGCCGAAGTGGAGCAACTGACGGGCACGCGACCCCACGTCAGCGTGCACGCGGCCGAATTGGTGCGCGGCGTGCTCAGCACCGTCCACGTGCTCACCGATGCCCCCGACGAGCGGGATCTGTGGCAAGCCTTCCGGGCCAGCTACAACGACGAGCCATTCGTGCGCATCGTCAAGGAACGCCAAGGCGTGCACCGGGGCCCCGACCCGAAGCTCGTGGCTGGCAGCAACTTCGCCGACGTGGGCTTCCACGTCGAAGATGGCCGCATCGTGGTGCAATGCGCATTGGACAACCTCGTCAAGGGCGCGGCCGGCTCCGCGGTGCAGTGCTTCAATCTCATGACCGGCCGAGACGAAACGACTGGACTGCGGACCATCCCGGTGGGCCCCCAATGATTGTCATCAAGCTCGGCGGCGGGGCCGACATCGATGCCCAGCCACTGCTGGAAGAATTGGCCCGCTTGGATGAGCCATGGGTCTTGGTGCACGGCGGCAACGAGGAATTGAGCGCCTTGAGTGAACGCCTGGGCCATCCGCCCCGCTTCGTCACCAGCCCCAGTGGCCACGTCAGCCGCTTCACGGACGAGACCACCATGGAGCACATCCAGATGAGTTACCGCGGCCGCATCAACAACGACTTGGTGCGCCGACTCAACAACTTGGGCTGCTCCGCCATTGGACTCAGCGGCGTCGACGGTGGCCTGCTCCGCGCCCGCCGCAAGGACAGTGTGCGCGTCGTGGAGAACGGTCGCAAGATGATTCTGCGCGGCGACCACACGGGCACCATCACCCAAGTCAACGCGACGCTGCTGCAGACCTTGCTCGATGCCGGCCACCGCCCCGTGGTGACCCTCCCGGCCTTGGCCGACGACGGCACCGCGGTCAACGTGGACGGCGACCGCGCCGCCGCCGCCATCGCCACCGCGCTGGGCGCGAGCCAGTTGATCAACCTCAGCAACGTGCCCGGCTTGCTGCGCGACGTGGACGACCCGACGTCCCTCATCGAACGCATCGCCCCAGACGAATTGGAAGACATGGGTCGATTCGCCCAGGGCCGTTTCCGCAAGAAGATCATGGCCGTCGAGGAAGCATTGGCCGGTGGCGTGCCCCGCATCGTGCTGGGCAGTGCCCACGGCGAGACGCCATTGACCTCGGCGCTGGCAGGGCAAGGGACGGTCATCGCATGATGGATCGGTTGCTTCGTGCCTTCCCCGCCAAGCACTACGACGCCGCAGCCGCCGAGGGCGCCTGGATCACCACCAGCGACGGCCGCCGCCTCATGGATTTGGGTGGAGCCAGCCATGGCACCGCCGTCATCGGCCACAACCATCCGGCCATCCGGGACGCCATCGTGGCCGCCACGAGCCGCATCCTGCACGTCAACGGCAACGTCCCCAACCCGGACCGCACCGCGTTTCTGGAACGCCTGCACACGGTGCTGCCCGAGAGGTTGACCCACACGTTCCTATCCAACTCGGGAGCCGAGGCCGTGGAATGCGCCATCAAGGTCGCCATGCGCGAAGGCCGCGACGAGATCGTGGCCCTCGAGGGGGGCTTCCATGGGCGCACCATGGGCGCTTTGTCCGTCACCAGCAAGCCGGCATTCCGAGAGCCGTTCCGTGGCCGCTTGGCCTCGACGCGCTTCGTGCGTCCGGGCGACATCGAGGGACTCGAACGAGCCATCGGCCCCCGCACCGCCGCCATCATCGTTGAGCCGATTCTTGGCGAAGGCGGCGTCTTGCCGCTCACCTCCGAATTCATGGAAGCCATCCGGCGCGTCTGCGATGCCAACGATGTCCTGGTCATCGCCGACGAAGTGCAGACCGGCTTCCGCACCGGCACGGCCCTCGCCTCCAAGGCGTTGCGTCCCGACATTGTGACGCTGGGCAAGGGCCTGGCCGGTGGACTGCCCATTGGGGCGACCTGCGTCACGCAGGCCGTCGCCGACGCCCTGCCCGCCGGCGGCCATGGTTCCACGTACGGCGGCGCCCCCATCGTGGCTGCGGCCGCCGATGCGTTTCTGCGCGTCTGGCAAGACGAGCATGACGCCGAGCGAATTGAAGCGTGGTTGCGCGGCATCGAGCACCCGGCCATCGCCTCCGTGCGGGGACGCGGCGCCATGCTCGCCCTCATGCTGCGGTGCCGGGCCGACCGCGTCATGCCGGCATTGGAATCCGAGGGCGTCCTGGCGTTGCCCGCGGGGCCACGCGCCATCCGATTCCTACCACCATTGACCATGCGCGACGAGGACCTGGACGAAGCGGCCCGACGCATCACCAACGCATTGGACCAGGCGATTGCATGATGGGGCACGACCTGCTGCGGCTCGTGTCGGTGCCCAGCGTCTCCGGCAGCGAAGACGCCGCGTGCGCGACGCTGCTGGACATGGCCGCCGACCTGGGCCTGACGGCTCGCCGCGACGACGTGGGCAACGTCATCGTGGAAGCCGGCGATGGGCCGGTGCATGTGTTGTTTCTAGGCCACATCGACACCGTGCCCGGCGACTTGCCCGCGGAGATTCGCGACGAGGCCGTCTGGGGACGCGGTGCGGTGGACGCCAAAGGCTGCCTGGTCTCGGCGCTGCACGCCATGACCGCGTTGCCTGAGGGGCTGCGCATGACGTTCGTGGCGGCGGTGGGCGAAGAGACCGATAGCCGGGGCGCGCTGGGGTTGCAAGTGGACGCGCCCGACTTGATCATCAACGGCGAGCCCAGCGGTTGGGATGGCATCACCATCGGCTACAAGGGCCTCGTGCGGGGCCGCTTCGAATGCCGCACGGACCCCGTGCACGGAGGCCACCCGGCCCCCAGCGCCGCGGACCGCGTGGTGGCGTGGTGGAGCCAAGCCCGCGAGGCATTGCAGGCCGGCACGGGGTTGGATGCGGTGCACATGCGTCTCGATGCGTTGCAGACGACCCGCACCGCCGAGGACGACATCGCGGCGGGGCGCTTCCAGATTCGCTTGCCGCCGACCGCGTCGCCCGAGGACGTGTTGTCGACGTTGACGGATGCAGCGGACGGGCAAG
>JBFKTF010000092.1:0-7727 GCA_041636435.1 Thermoplasmatota archaeon | reverse complement strand
GTCGCCCGAGGACGTGTTGTCGACGTTGACGGATGCAGCGGACGGGCAAGGGGTGCACGTGCACGCCGAGGAATCGATGCCGGCCGCGGCCTCGAGCCAGCGCAGCCCGTTGGTCGCCGCGTTCCGCTCCGCCATCCGCCAGGCAGGGGGAACGCCCCGCGTCGTATCCAAAACGGGCACGAGCGACATCAACGTCATCATCGACCGCTACGACGTCCCCTGGATTGCCTACGGCCCGGGAGATTCGAGCTTGGACCACACGCCCGACGAACACGTGTTGTTGGACGACTTGGAACGCTCAGTGCGGGTCTGGCGTCGGGCGTTGGCGCAGTGCGTGGCCGTGTTGGCGCAGTGAATCGACCCGTCGAAACCATCAAGTAGCCTCGCCACACATAGTACCTCGGCAGCCGAGGTATGTTGTGACTCGAGGAACCGGAATCGACATTGACCGCCTGGAGCGGGACATGCGCCAAGGCATGCTCCAGCTCCTGGCCCTCGCTACCATCCAGCGCAGCGGCCCCATCCACGGCTACGGCCTCATCAAAGAAATGGAAGCGGCCACCGGCGCCGGCGCCTGGAAAGAAGGCACCGTGTACCCCATGCTGGCCAAGTTGGAGAAGGACGGCGTGTTGCAGAGCCGTTGGGGCGAAGGCAACGGCGCACGCCGCAAGTACTACTCCCTCACCACCACCGGCACCCGCACACTGCAGGCCGCGCGCGGCAGCTGGACCAGCCTGCGGGACGCCATCGACCACACGTTGGAGGATCCATGACACTCGACACCTACCTGCAAGAACTGCGCGCCGCGCTGAAGCGGCTGCCCGCCGACGAACGCGCCGCCGTCCTGGACGAAGTCCGCAGCCACTTGGAAGAACAAGTGCAGGAGCTCGTGGCCGAAGGCATGGACCCAGGCAAGGCCGAGGTGCTGGCGGCAGCCAACTTCGGTGACCCAAAGGAAATCGCTGCGGGCTACGACGAAGGGACCGGCGAACTGCGCGCCAACGACGCCGTGCTGCGCGTCGCCAAGGCCGCAGCCAAGGGAGCCGGCACCGCGGCCGTGGCCACTGGCCGCGTCGCGGGCAAGGCCTTGCCCAGCCTGTTCAAGATCATGGCCGCCGTGGTCATCACGTGCATCGTGGTGTCCGGCGCCGTCGCCATCGTGGCCGTGGTCATGGCCGACGAATGGGCGCCATGGATCTCCGACACCATCGAAGAGAACGCGGCCATCGAAGTCTATCGACGCGACATGACCAACATTGGCATGCGCAGCGACCCATTCTATGTCCCCGCGGACGTGCAGCGCTTGGAGATTTCGGCCTTTGTCTGGGACGGCCCCGACTGCGCCGCATTCACCGTCACGGACCCCAACGGCACCGTGCAGTTCGACTCCGGCCGGCTATGCGAGAACGACGACGTGCGCACCACGCTGCCGCCCATCACCGGCAGTTGGCGCATCACGTTCAGCGAGGGCGGCAGCTTGGAAGGCGACGTGCTGGTGCGATACTACAAGGGCTGAAGCCATGCCTTGCGGCGGCGCGTTGCGGCGGCGTCACCCTTGCGGACCTTGATGGAGATGCTGTCCTTGGCCTTGCTGCGCAGGGGCACGTCGAAGGTGCGCAAGCGGCCTTCGCGGAACACGGTGATTGCCAATTGGCCGTCGGTGCCGCGGGCGTTGGCCCAGTCCTTGACGCGCTCCGGCTTCCACTTGTAGCCCTCCACGGCGACCACTTCATCGTCCGGCTGCAACACCGTGGTGCAGGGGCTGTCCTCGGGGATGCGTTCGATGGTGGTGCCGTCGGGCTTGAACATGACCCCCAACGCGGCGGGGGCCTTGTCGTCGTCCAGCTTGCGCTGCACATCGAAGCCCAAGTCGCGGAATGCCTTGTCGATGGGCAGTTCGCTGGTGCCGTTGACCCAGCGACCAAGCAACGCCGTGGCATCGACGCCGGTGGCGGCCTGCACGATGTCCGGCACGCCGTCTTCGGGCACGGGGACGCCCTTGGCGCCGTACTCGTTCCACAAGTGGCGCATGACAACGTCGAGGCCGTCCTTGACGCCCTCCATGCGCAAGTGGTGGTCCAGGCACAGGCCAATCCACATGCCCTTGGAGTAGTAGCTGACGTTGCGGTTGATGTTCTGTTCGTGGGCCTGGTACAGCAGCGTCCAGGTGAGTTTGCTGCATTCCGAGACGGGCCGGTGATGGCGCCCGAGGGCCATCTCGTAGAACTTCAGCATCTCGGCCCCGATCTTGCCAAACGCTTCGTCGTCCACGACGCCGGCGCGGCGCAGCAAGGGCAGCTCGTAGTACGTGGTGAAGCCCTCGAAGAGCCACAACAGCCCCGTGTATTGTTCGGCGTCCAAGCCGTTGGGCGTGATGCCTTCGGGGACGATGCGCTTGACGTTCCAAGTGTGGAAGAACTCGTGGCACACCAGGGGCAGGAACTTGGTCTTGATTTTCTCGTCCACGACGAGGCTCATGGGGTCCAGACCCAGCACCGTCGAGTTGCGGTGTTCCAGGCCACCGCCGTGGTCGGCGGCGACGTGGGCCATGAACGTGTAGTGCTTGTAGGGCAATCCGCCAAACAGCTTGGCGGTCTCCTCCACGACCGCCTTCATGTCCGCGGTGATGCGCTTGGCGTCCATGTCCTTGGGTGCATGCCAGAAGACGGCGCGGTGCTTCTTGCGGCGGGCGTTGAACGACAGCACGCTGTAGTCGGCGGCGGGGCCGACCTCGATGGGGCAATCGGCGAGGTGGTCGTAATCGTCGGCCGTGTCGAGTGTGCCGTCCAGCGCGTCGGTCTCCAACCCAGACCAGAGGCTCCAGCCACGGGGCGTCTTGACGCGCACCTCGTGGGGCAGGCCGCGGCTCATGTCGTCCTTGAGGACCAGCGCGGCGGGGAAGATGTGGGCGTGGTCGTTGGTGACGTGGTTGCCGTGCACGCCCAAGTCGCGTCCATAGACGCGGAAGCGCAACTCGACGTCCTTGCCGCTGCTGCCGGCCACGGTCCAGCGGTCCTTGGCCACTTGTTCGACGCGCTTGGCCTTGCCATCCACGAACGCTTCGATGTCCTGGACGTGGCGGGCGTAGTCGCGGATCTTGTAGCTGCCTGGGACCCAGGCGGCCATGCGGAACGTGCGGGGCGCATCGCCTGCGGCGGGGATGCGTTGGGTGACGTGCACGAAGTGGCTGCCGGGCTGCGTCACGTCGAACGTGATGCGGACTGTCATTGCTCCGGCACGGGTGCGGGCGGTGAAAACCCGGCCGGTGTCAGTTGAGCAGGGTGACCTTGGCGCACTCGGGGCACTTGAGCCGGAGCGGGCGTTGGTCGGGGGCCATGACGACGGTCTTGCAGCGACCGCATTGACCCACGCTCAGGCCGGGGGCGGCGAAGCCGGGACCCATGCCTTCGGGGGCGCGCTCGGCCACGTGCATGGGAGGCTCGGACATGGCGGCCCGGACCAGGGGGGTCTCGGCCGTGTAGCGGTCCTTGAGCTCTTGGCGGCGGTGGCTGTCCTCCACCATGTCCGCCACGCGTGCCTTCTGTTCCATCTTGACGGTCCAGTCGCTCTTCTCCGTGCCGGGGCGGCCGGTGGGGCGGCTGCCGCGGCGCTCGGGCCAGGCAGCGGGGTCGCGGCCAGCCCCCGACGGGACGAAGGCGGGCGGGACGACGAGTTGGTCCGGCGCGGCCTTGGCGGCGGGCTCGGCGTCGTTGTATTCGAATCCGAGGTCCACGGTCGGCTCCGGGGCTTTGCCGCTGGGACCAGGAGCCGCCACGGGCTCCGTAGGAGCGGGCTCGGCGGCCTGGGGCTTGCGCTTGGGGCGGGGCACCATGGGTTGCCCGGTGACGAGCCACGGGGCATAGAAGGCGAAGCCAAACAGGCCCACCATGGCGACGGCGCCGAGGCCGAGGCCCAGTTCAAAGAAGCGGGGGCTGCCTTCCTGGATGGCCAAGTAGGCGGTGCCGAGGCCGAGGCCTCCGAACAAGAGCAGGACGGTGGCGAGCAACAAGTAGCCGGTGCGGCCGAGTCCATTATCCATTGGCATCCCCGTTTCCACGAGAAGGGCACGTCATATCAAGTTGCGGAAACGAAGGCGTGGGGCAAGGGGGAAGGGAAAAGGGTGCGAGAACCGCGAAATTAGACGCGCTTCTGGAGCGTCTCGACCTTGATCTCGAAGTCGTCTTCGGAATGGTCTGGGCCTTCGGCCATCTCGCGGCGCGCGGCTTCGGCGGCGGCTTGGACGACCTTCTCGAGGTCCTTCTGTCCGCCCTTGATGCCTTCTGCCAAGGCGTGCTCGGCGGTGCTGGCGGCCTTGCCCAGCGCCACACCGTTGCGGTCGATGGCGTTGCCGTCGACGTCGCAGTGGTAGATGACGGGCTCTTCGCCGTGGCGGTCGTAGCCAGCCACGATGATGCCCACGCCGAGGGGACGGCGGTAGCTCATGCCCAATTCGTGGAGGTAGTCGCTCAAGGCGAGGCTGACTTCCTTGGGGCTGATTTCGGAACCGAAGACGAACTTGTGGTTCACGGCCACGTCGCGCAGCAGGTTGCGGACCTGGTTGGTGTCGCCACCGTGGCCGGTGACGAGCACGACGCAGTCCTTGCTGACGTGGATGACCTTGTCTGCACCGGTGTACAGCGGGCTGCCGGCGCGGTTGACGGTGCCGACCACGACCTTGTCGTCGTCCTTGAGGGCGATGATGGGCAGGCCCATCCCGAGAGTGATGCGGGCGAACTTGATGGCCGGGATGTTGCCGGTTTCATCGAAGTGCAGGTAGCTGGTGTCGACGGCGGGCTTCATGCGTTGGCCTCCAGCTTGTCTTCGACCATGTCGCTGGTGAACGTGTAGGTCCTCATCTCGTACTCGCCTTCGTTGGGCAGCGTGTAGACCACGAGGCCGTTGCCGGAGCCGACGTCGCGTTGGGCGGCGGCGCGGATGGCCTTCGTGGCGGCTTCTTGGGCGGCCTTGAGGGTCTGGATCTTGGACCAGTCCTGGGATTCCAGGGTACCAACAGCGGGGCCAGTACCGGAGCCAGTGACGGTGAAGTCCTTCTTGGCAATCAGGGAGCCGTCGCCGCCGACGTCGAAGAGCTGGGTGCCCTTCTTGTCGCGCATGGCGAGGATGAATTGGCCGTAGATGCCGCCGCTGCGTTGGATGCTGCTGGCGGCCAGCTTGGCCAGCTCGCTGGGGCTCAGTTCCCAGCCACGGCGGGCTTGGGTGTATTCGAGGTTGAGGCGGAGCATGTTGGCAAACGCCTGCGCCTGGCTGACGGAGCCGGCGATGGTGATGGCGGAGTTGCCGTCAAGAGGTTCAATCTTGACGACGTCCTTGTCCGCCACGTAGTAGCCCATCGTGGCCCGCCGGTCGGTCGCGAGGACGATGCCCTCAGGAGTCTTGATTCCGACCGTGGTGGTCATCGGCGCGTCCAACAAGCTGCGCTACTTGAACCGTCGTGTCGTGGCCAGCGGCCTACAGGCGACGCTTCTCGGCGCCGTGGGCCCCAGAAGGCCGCGGGGGGCGCGGTGGCTTGGGTGGTGTCTTGCTGCGCTTGGCGACGTGGGCAATCAGCCAGACGCTGCGCAGCATGTACTCCGTGACGACGACGATGCCGAAGTACAGCGCCACCAAGCCGATGTGGTCCCACATCTCCCCCAGCCGTTGCACGCTGTCGCGGAAGTTGCCCAGTTCCGCCGTCACGAGCACCACACCCAACAGACCCAGAGGCAGCATCTTGGCCACGTCGTGGCTGGTGGCCTCCGATAGGTAAGCCGCCACGCGGACCGCCAGGACCACCGCCATGGCGAGGGTGAAGATGAGTCGGCTGTCCTGATCGTTGGGTCCCAGGAAAATCAAGGCCACGGACAGCAACAGGAAGAACGCGAAGCTGAACGCGGGGAACATGATGAGGTACAGGAAGCCGTGCAGGGGGCCGCCAACGCGCACCTCGCCATCGACGGACGTGCCACCAAACATGACGCGCTTGCTGATGATTTGGTAGAAGAAATTCACCAACAGAGCATAGACCAGGATGCCGCCACCGAAAATCGTCAGGGTCTCGATGGCGTCCCCGTGGTTGGCCCAGAACTCCTGCAAGGCGGCGTGGTTGGACACGGACCCGCCACCCCCCTGGTCGTTGATGAACGTGCAGGCTGGGTCCTAGCGGCGCAGTTCTTCCAAGTTCTGCACCACTTCGGCCAACAAACGGTGGGCTTGGCTGGCGTGGCCGATGGTCTCCTCAAGCTCGCCGGCACCTTCGGCCCATTCCAGCAGGAGCCGGATGTTGCGCAGGTTCTCGTTGATGGACAGACGCAGGGCGTCTTCGTACAGCTTGCTCATGGGCAGACCCTCGGGTCAAGTGCAGCATGCTGCCAGTCACGGACCACCGATTCAGGGTACCGGTCGGCATCCGCGGGCAGCTCATCGACGCGGTGCCAGCGGGGGGACATGAGGCCGCCCACTTCGTGGTGCCCATTGGTCTCCCGCTCCGGCGCGTCGGGGTCGTAGCGGGGGATGCCGTTGTTGACGACGCCCAGCGTGTGGCCCAGGCCATGGAAGAGCAGGCCGCGGACCACCTGATCGGCGTCCGCTCCGTTGGCGACGGCTTCGTCGATGGCGGTGAGGTTGAGTTGCAACACGCCTGGCGCCAGCAGCGTCATGGTGTCCTCCGCCTCGGGGGCCCAGACCACGTGCAGGATGGTGGTGGCGCGGGCGAAGATGGCCAGTTCCTCGATGGGGTGTTCCTCGTCGATGGCTGGTCCTTGACGGGCACTGAAGCGATCCACGGAGCTGCCGGTCACGTCGGCCATGTTGGCAAACCACGCGGCCACGGCGGCGTTGGCACCGACGGGTGGTTCCCCGTGGTGTTCGATGACCACGTCGTCTCCGCCCAGGACGGCGCACGCGATGGTGCGCGTCGTCGTGGTGGGTGGCCCGAGGAACTCGGAGACGCAACCCGATAGGGCGACGATGGTCAACAGGAGCGCGATGCGCACACGTGTTCCAGGAAGACCCTTCATTTCAGCCGTCCGCTTGGGCCCCGCCCTCCATAGAATCGTGGTTTCCTGGCCGCGTGCCTAAAACCGGTCCTGGGGTGTGTCGGTTGTGATGCCACGCGTTGTCGGCGGCTTGGTCGTCATCGGATGTTTGCTCGCGGCCGTGCCGTGGACCTTCGTCGTGGAAGGCACCGACTTGATGTTCGTGCTCTTTGCGTTGGCACCGCCGTTGGCCTTGGCCAGCGGTCTGGGGCTGCGCAGTCTGCGGCAACCAGCGCACTTGTGAAGCGGACGCGAGGGGATTCGAACCCCCGGTAACTGGCTTAGGAGGCCAGGGCCATATCCAGGCTAGGCGACGCGTCCAGGAACGCGGCGACCCTAGGCCGGCACTTGAACGCGTTGCCTTATGGGCCACGGCCCCGCTCGTTGGGTGTGCGTTGGCTCGTCCTGCTGTTGATTCCCAGCGTCGTGGCGCAGCCACTGCTGGTCGGCGTGGCACCGGATGTGCCCGATGGCGAAGCAATCGCGGTGGCCAGCGACATGCCGTGGGACATGACCGGCTGGCGCCTCACCGACGGCGAAGAGGACTGGCAATTCCCCGATGGATTTGTCCTGGAGGGGCCGCAGTGGTTCGTCGCCGGCAACGGGTGGCAGGAACGAGGCGGCCCGGTGGGCGACCGCGTGGCGTGGGGCATCCGGTTGGGCAACGACGGCGACGATGTGCGCCTCATCGAC
>JBFKTF010000091.1:0-7765 GCA_041636435.1 Thermoplasmatota archaeon | reverse complement strand
CGCCATGACGCTCCTGATGGCGGTCGGCGTCTGGGGCGCCATCCAACAAGGTGGCGGAGGCGAGGCCTTCGGCATCACCGAGGTCATCATCATTCCCGGTGTGACGCCGTTCGTGCCGCTCTGGTACGGCGTCATCGCCCTCATCGTCGCCCTCGTGGTCCACGAGGGTGGCCACGGCGTGCTGGCACGAGCCAACCGCCTGAAGATCAAGTCGCTGGGCTTGCTCTACGCCATCGTGCCCGTGGGGGCCTTCGTGGAGCCCGACGAAGAGGAGTTGGCCGCGGCGCCACGACGCCACCGCCTGCGAGTCTTTGCGGCCGGCGCCACCGTGAACATCGTGGTCGCCAGCATCCTGCTGGTTGCCATGGGCGCCATGGCGGCGGACGCGGAAGCCAAGGACGGCGTGCCGATTCTCGGCGTCATTCCCGACTCCGCTGCGGAAGCCGCCGGCGTCAAGACCAGCGACATCATCATCGGCATCGACAACGAGACCGTCGTCACCAACGAGGCATTCAGCGCCTTCATGGAGACCACGGTACCGGGTCAGGACATCGCCATCCGCATGGACGATGGCCGCCAGCTGATTGCCACGCTCGGCAGTCGCTGGGACGACCAACTCACCGACGAGCACCGCAACGCCGTCGCCGCCATCCCGAGCGAGGGCAACCGCAGCGAGGAACACGCACCCATGGTGGCGTACTGCGACGCCATCGTCGGACCACAGAACTACACCAACGGCGGCGAATGCGCCGACGCGTTGACCATGAAGCCGTTCTTGGGCATCAGCCACTTCCCTGTGGAGCAGTTCCAATCCCTGTTCACCGATCCGTTTGGCAACAGTGGCCTCAACATGGCCCAATTGGCGTTCCTGCCCATCGGCGAAGTGCGCGGCCAGCCCGTGTTGGGCGAATACATGCCCACGTTCTTCGATGAGCCGTTCCCGGGATTCTGGATTGTCTTCACGACGATCTTCTGGATCTTCTGGATCAACCTCATGCTGGGCGTCACGAACATCCTGCCCCTGTTGCCACTCGACGGTGGGCACATCTTCCGTGACGCCGTGGGAGCCGTCGTCGCCCGCGTGGCACCCAAGGCCGATCCCATCAAGCGGGACGCCGCCGTGGGCCGCGCCGCCGGCATCATGAGCTTCATGATTCTGGGCATGTTCTTGTTCACGATCTTGGCCCCGCGCATCCTGTAGGACGCTCGGTCAAGCCGAACGGTTCATCATCGGGGCCACCTCCTGTCAACCAGCCATGGCCCTCGCGATGGAACGTGTCCCGATGCCCGAGAAGGATCCGCAGGAGCGGATCAAGGACTACGAAGAGGCCATCCTGGGATACTCCCGCAAACTCGCCATCGAAGAAGCCCAGCGCTGCATCGATTGCAAGACCAAGCCCTGCACCTACGCGTGCCCGGCCTTGACCCGTGCGCCCGAGTACATCCAAGCCATCGCCGACGGCGACTTCGACAAGAGCCTCGACATCGCCTACGAAACGTACCCCATTCCTGGCACCCTGGGCCGCACCTGCTTCCACCCCTGCGAGGACTCCTGCGTGGTGGGCATCAAGGGCGAGCCCGTCGCCATTTGCAGCCTGAAGCGCGCCGCCTTCGACCACGGCACCATGCCCGCCGTCGACAAGCCCCAAGCCACCGGCAAGTCCGTGGCCGTCGTGGGTGGCGGCCCCGCTGGCCTGCAAGTCGCCTACGACCTGGCCCGCAAGGGCCACCACATCACGGTCTACGAAGCGCTGCCCGTCTTGGGCGGCATGATGACTGTCGGCATCCCCGCCTACCGTCTCCCCCGCAACGTCATCGACCAAGAAATCGAACAACTGCGCAAGTGGGGCGTCGAATTCGTGACCGAATGGCGCCTCGGGGACGAAGGCAAGAACGTCGAAACGCTGCTGAAGGACCACGACCAAGTGTTCCTGGGCGTCGGCTGCCACAGCCCCAAGTCCATCCGCGTCGACGGCGAAGAGCTGGACGGCGTGAGCCACGCCGTCGACTGGCTCCGCCGCCTCGAATTGGGCGAACAGATGGACCTCAAGGACAAGCGCATCGTCATCATCGGTGGCGGCTCCACCGCCATGGACGTCAGCCGCAACAGCATCCGCCTGGGCGCCAAGAGCGTCCACATCGTCTACCGCCGCGGTCGCCGCCAAATGACCGCCAGCCCCGAAGAAGTGGTGCAGGCCCGCGACGAGCAGATCAAGTTCCTCATGATGGCCAACCCCATGCGCATCGTGGGCAACGACGCAGGCCATGTCCAATTCGTGGAATGCACCCAGATGGAACTGGGCCTACCCGATGAGTCCGGTCGCAAGCGCCCCGAACCGATTCCCCACAGCGAGTTCTTGCTCGCCGCCGACCAAGTCATCCTCGCCGTGGGCCAGAACCCCAGCAAACTGGGCGAACTGGGCGACGTGGAGCTCACCAAGTGGGGCGACGTCGTCGTCGACGAACGCTGCCGCACCACCAACGACCGCGTCTACTCCGCCGGCGACATCGCCCTGGGCCCCAGCAGCATCATTGAGGCCGTCGCCCATGCCCGCCGCGCCGCGGCCAGCATGCACCAGGACCTGATGGCGAGCTGACATGGACGACTTGACCGGGACGCCGCCGTTTGCCCACATGAGCGTGGCCCGCGGCCGCCTCACCGGCTTCCCCAGCAACGCCACCTGCGATGTCGGTGTCTGCCAAGCCGCCGCGCAACTTGCCATCAAGCAAGCGGACCGCATCCTCCCCGATGCGCATCCATTCCACCCAAGCCACATCGACGTCGACTTGCAAGCCGACGGCGACGATTTGGCGTGCACCGTGACCGTGCAAGGCTACGCGCGCAAGGACATCGACAACCAAGCGATGCTCGGAGTATGCGTCGCGTTGCTTGCCGCGCGCGACGCCATGGGCGTCGAATCCGCCAAGTTGGTGGACGTTCAGTTGGTTCAGAACGTCAAGTAAGACGTCGGGCGAGCAGGACGCCAGCAAGGACTACGAGCACCGGCAGCCCGGGGCTGCCCTTGGTCTGCGGTTCCAGGGCCGAGATGGCGGCAGCGTCCCCCGGGCCGGCGTCGGGGTCGATGTCCACGACGAGACGGAAGGCCGCATTCGCCAGTGCATCGCCGGGCATGGACAGCTCGATGATGGCTTCGGCGGGGCCTGCCACGTCGGGAACATCCATGATTACATGGATGGGTTCACCGAGGCGGGCCGCGGGAATCGGGCGAATGGTGTCCGCATGAACGCCGAAGACGCGCACCTCCACCGGCTCCCCCGCCCCTTCGGTTTCGATGGTCCAAAGAACCGGTGTGCCGGGTGCCGCTGCGCGGCGGGAGATGTCGAGCGTGGCGTTGAGTCCGCTTCCGGCCTCGAAGGGAATGATGTCCCGATACTCGTTCAGAGGGAGCTTCAATGAAGCTTCGTGAAGGATGGGTTCGTTGACAATGGGCGTGGCGCTGCCAAACGTCTCGACCGGCGTGCCCGTTTGGCAGACGGCGATGCGTAGGCGGAGGTTGTCCTGGCCCGGCGGGACCCGGTCCAGTTCGGGTCGCATGGGGATTTCGACATCGATGGTATGCCTCGCGGCGCCTTGGGCAGTGATGGGCAACGTGGCAACGTGGGCCCCGGCCAGATCGATTTCTCCTTGACGATCTGCTAAGGGATCGTAGAGCTGCAAGTCGAATGCCAAGGTGATGTCCGAGTGGTGTGCTGAAGTCTCGAAGGTTCCTTGGAACGTCGCCGGGTCCGCAATGTGGCCGTCGAGGCCGATGCGAAGGGCCGGGCGCAGAACGTAGTCCGTGACCAAAGCGCCGTAACGAGCTCCCGCATCGACACAGTGCCCAACGCCCTCCATCTTGAAGGAACGGAATCCACTCTTGTCCTCGTCCAAGGTATTCATCCAGTGCTCTGCGTTGTAGCCGCGGCCGCGGTCGTAGCCATGGAGGTACAGTGTATCGTGATGGCCCGCAGGCTGTGGGATTGTGAGGTATCGGATTTCGAGGGGTAACGTGGCCGACAAGCCATTGCCCTCGACGTGGACGAGCAGCTCCCGGCCACCTCCATGAGCATGAGCAAATGGCGTGGTTGCATACACGTCAAACTCGATGGGCGCCTCGCCCAGTTGGATTGTCGCAGGGGCATGAATCGAGACCTCCTCGTCCGCCTCGACTCGAATGATTGCATCCATGGGACCTCCACGACTCAGGACCGAGACCGGCCAGTGATACGTGGTGGCTTCGCCGTTGCTGAAGCGTACTGGCTGGACAGTCCCGATAGCGAGGCCGTCTGAGACGTCGCCGGCTACGTCAACCCATGAGCCCTCTGGGAACTCGGCGTCATCGCCACCTTGCCCGATTCCGTCGGTGTCCGGGATTGGGGGGTCCCATGGCTTGTGGAGGTTGTTCGTGTAGGCGCGCGCTGCAAGAACTTCGACGCGCTCACCGGGCCCTGGCGTGAAGCCGTCACGGGTGACGAGAGCCTCCAGTGGAATGGCCGCCGGGAAGACACTGCGCTGGCGATCGACGTCGGTTTCAATGCGGTAGATTTCGGCCCACGCCTCGCCATCTTGGTGCATGAGGAACGCGTCCAATTGGTTCTCGTCTTCGTCTTCGAAGCGGAAACCGAATGCGTCCCAGCCCAAATCAAATCGTTCTCCTCGATATTCCAGTTCAATCCAGTACCAGACGCGCCCGACCATGGTCTCCGCCGCATCACGGGCAAGTCCTGCATTGGCTAGGCCAAGCTCGGCACTGAGAGTTTGGTTCTCGAGCGCGACGAGGGCGTGTGTGATGTCCACGTGCTCCGCTGGAACGCCATGGATTTGGCCATCGCCGCGAGGATCATCGACCTGGACGCGGTCGACGAGCAGCGTAAGTGTTGGCGAGGCAGGAACGATAGGCACGGCCAGCAAAAGGGCCAGCACGGCGACTAGAACACGCACGGAGCGCCATGGGGGGCGCGCAATATAGCCATCCCGGCTACTTCTTCCCCTTCTTGTCATCGAAGCGCTTGCTGAGCGCTTCCAACGCTTCCTCGGTGCTGTTCTTCTTCAGCGACGTCTGCTTGCTCTTCTTGGCCGGCGCCTTGGTGGACTTGCTGGCCGTATTCTTGGCGGGCGCCTTCTTCGTCGTCGACTTGCTGGCGGTCTTCTTGGCCGGGGCCTTGGCTGGCGGGTCGGCCTTGCCCTTCTTTTCCAGCACCAGCGCACCCACGGTGCTCAGGACATTGGTGCCCACCAAGAGCAGGAAGGCGAGGGCGACGAAGCTGGCGGTGCCGGGAATGCCTTGGGCAAATGGTTCGGCGGCCAGGACGGCGGCGGCCAAGCCGCGGGGCATCATGACAATCAAAACCCAGTCGTCGCCTTCGGGGCGCAAGCGGCGGCTGGTGGCGACGACCGCGAGGTAGCGTGCGGCCAGCATGCCGACGAAGAGCAGGATGCCGATGCCGATGATCTTGAAATCGGCCAAGATGCTCAGGTCGACGATGATGCCGAGGAAGACGAAGAAGAACGTCCGGACGAGGAAGCTGATCTCGCCTTGGAAGCGCTTCATGGTGGAGCCGTAGTCGTCGCCGACGCGGCGACCGAAGGCGCCCAGGCTGTTGCTGTTGCCTAGGATGATGCCAAAGGCGAGGACGGCCAGCGGTCCGCCGCCTTGGCTGACGTCGCTGAGGACCCATTCCACCAAGACGTAGACGAAGAACATGAAGCCCAGCGTCAGCATGTAGCCAAATGGCTTGTCGCGGACCCGGGGGTAGAGCAGGAGCCACAGGATGCCCGCGGCGACACCCATGAAGATGCTCATGGCGAACGTGATGAGCAGCTTGCTGGTGATGCTCTGGGCATCGATGCTGGGACCTTCGGCATCGATGACGGTGCCGTTGGCGGTGCCGTTGTCACCGAATCCCAGATCCAATCCACCGCCGGCGCCGGCGGCGACGATGCTGATCATGGTGAAGCTCACCACGACCACCAGCACGTCCGTCAGGGCCGATTCCAGGCCCAGCGTGATGCCGGTCTTCTTCTTGACGTCCATGTGCTCCAAGCTGGGGAGCACCACGAGCGCCGAGGTGCCACCAAGGATGGCACCCAGGATGAGGCCGGTCGTCATGGGCAAGCCCAGTGTGGCGGCGGTGAGGCCACCGACGATGACGAAGGTCCCGACGAAGGACAAGAAGCCCAGCAGGGCCGCGTTGCCGAGGCCATGGGCCAGTTCTTGGAATTTGAGCGCCAAGCCACCGTCGAAGAGAATGAGAATCAGTGCCAGGGGACCCACGATGCTGGAGAGGGCCAGCATGGCGTCTTGGTCCACGAGGCCGAAGATGGGGCCCACGAGCACACCGACCGCGATGAGGATCAGGGTGTCGTTGAAGCGCAGGCGGCTGAAGATCAGGTTCCCGATGAAGCCCAGCAGGATGAGGGCCGCCAAGGCCCCGAAGACGACGAGTGGGTCAGAAGCATCGACACTGGCCATCGGGACGGTGGCCGACCGGGTGCCGGGTTAAAAACAAGGGGTGGGAAGAAAGGGGGAGAAAGGGAGTCGGAGGGCTACTCCGCAGCTTCGAGAGCCCTCATGACCGTGACGGTCTCCTTCTTGAGCTCCGCCTTCAGGGCGTCGTAGACGTCCGTGTCGATTTCCTTGGCCATCTTGGCCTTCTCCAGTTCCTTGAGGCCGCTCATCAGGACGCGCTTGCGGGCTTCGAGGGTCTCCTTGGATTCGGCTTCGGCGGCTTCCACGTGGGCGGCCTTGACGACTTCTTGCTTGCGGCGCTTCTGGACGACGCCTTGCTTGACCAGCAGGGCCCAGACCAGCGCACCGATCAGGATGCCGGCGATCCAGGGCAGCACGTCGAAGCCGTCGTCGGCTGGGGGCGTGGGGGCGACGCCGCCCGTGGTGGCCTCACCGGGCAGGATGGCGAAGTGGGTGCCGTCGCGGGCGAAGGCCTCGATGGTGCAGGGGTCTTCGGTGCAGGCCAGGGGGTCGCCGAGGCTGGGGTAGTCGGTGGCGGCGTGGCTGCCTTGGGGCACGTAGGCGACGACGCTGCCGCCTTGGTTGTTGAAGGCGAATTCGACGAGGAGGGCGTTGCCGGCGTCGATGTTGCGGCCGACGACGAGGAGGTGGCGGCCGGCGGCGGCGTCGCTGCCAATGACCAGTTCGTTGTCGGCGATGGTGACGTTGCCGCAGTCGCAGGTGGCGTTGAAGATGGTGCCTTGGCTGGTGGCCAGGGCGATGCGGGTCTCGGTGCCGTCGTGGTCGAAGCGGAGGTATTCGGCGATGTTCCAGCCGGTGCTGGGTTCGTCGATGCTGTAGATGCTGGGGAAGTCGCCTTGGGCGATGCGGGCGACGTAGTCTTCGTCGCTGCCGATGGCCGGGGGTTGGGCCGTGGCGAGCGTGGCGATGAGCAGGATGGCGAGCAGCCGCTTCATGGGGCGGCCGAGCGGCGCGCCGACAAAAGCCCTACTGAGCTACTGGTAGGCTGGGTCGTCCTTGTATTCCTCTTGCAAGTCGGGTGGGAGGAATTTGCTGCTGCAGCCGGCGGTGTATTCGTCGATGTCGTAGACGAAGGCGCCGCGGGGCAGGTCGACGCCGCCGAGGCTGGTGACGACGCGGCCTTCGAATTGGCTGGGTTTGGGTTGCACGGGGTCCCGCAGGACGCCTTCGTAGACGCCCCAAATGGTGGGTTGGATGCCGTTGCTGTCGGGGAAGCCTTGGATTTGGAACACCAAGTGCGGGCGGCTGATGGTCCAGTTGGTCCATGTGGCGGG
>JBFKTF010000090.1:0-7793 GCA_041636435.1 Thermoplasmatota archaeon | reverse complement strand
GTGTTGGTAGAGGAATTGTTGCTTGCGCGTGGAGTCCATCAGGTCCTTGCCACGGATGATGTGGGTGACGCCTTGCAGGTGGTCCTCGACGGCCGATTCGAAGTCCAGCAGTGGCCAGCACCGGTAGGATGGGATTTCGCCCTTGGCGGCGCGGGGGTGGACGGCGCTGTCGGGCACGATGCGGAAGGCGGCCCAGTCGCGCAGGGCGGGGTCCTTGTGCTGGATGTCGGTCTTGACGCGCAGCACCGCTTGGCCGGCTTCAAAGAGGGCGCCTTCGGGGCCCATGTTGGGCAGCGCGCCGGTCATGCGCAGGAAGCGGCTGGCGGTCTGCTCGGAGCCATGGTTGCGGCACGGGCAGGGCTGGCCTTGGTTCTTCATTTCCCGCCAGGTTTCGGGGTCGCAGTCGCAGACGTAGGCGCCGTCCTTGGCGATGAGTTGCAGGGCGTGCTCGTAGTAGACCGGGATGCGGTCGCTGGCCTTGACGATGCGGGCGGGGGCGACGCCGCCAAGCCACTGGAAGTCCTCCTCAATCCAGGCATAGCCGTCGATGTCGTCGTTGTACAGGGGCGGCTTGACTTGGGGGTCGGTGTCGTCGAAGCGCAGAATCAGGTCCGCTTCGTACTGCTTGGCGTATTCGCTCATGATCGCCACGCCGCGGCCATGGCCCAGGCTCAGTGGGCCGTTGGGGTTGGGGGCGAAACGCAGCACGACCTTGTCGACGTCGTCGGCGCCGGGCAGCGGCTTCAGGCCATCGCGTCGTTCTTGCTTCTTGGCTTCCAACAGCTCCGGGGCTTCCTCCTCCAGGGCGGCGCGTTGGGCATCCAGGCCCATGGCGTTGACCTCGGCTCCGGCGGCCATGAGGGCCTTCATGACGGCCCCGGGGTCGCTCCGGAATTCGGGGTGGGAGCCCATGATGCGGCCCATGAGGCCCTTGGGTTGGCACGTGCCGTCGTGCTGGACGGCGTTCTGGAGGCAGGCGAGCCGGGCGACGGCGGGGAGGTCGGCCACGATGCCGCGCCACACGGAGGCCGCTTTTCCGTCCTTCGTCGCCAAGGACCCGGGGGGAAAGGGGCCGGGCCCGGGACGGCGTCGGCCCCGAACCGCTGGGCGCCCTTGGAGGGAACAACGCCTTGGACCGCAGCTTAAGTGCTGGCAGCGCGAGTTGGGGTTGTGCGCAATGTGTGGAGCCGCCATCGACGGGGCCAATTCCATGGTCAGGCCACGGGGGTCCTGACCGCGGATGGTCACTTCCTGAATGCGTCCCCGTCCTTGGCGGCGTTCCTGCGCATCGATTCGGCGCGGCTTCCCGGTTCGTCCCTCTGGCAGTGGATGGATCGGGATGCCGCGTTCCAAATTGCCCCCCGCATCGAGGAGGCGGCCCACGGTGGCAGCGACCACTTCCAGGTCCGCATCTTGACGCGCGACCACCCCATTTGGGTGAGTCTGCGCTTGGCGCCGGGCGGCGAAGGCCCCGATGGGCCAACCGTGGTGGCCAGCTTCGAGGCCCCCCGCGCCGCGTGACAACCTCTTTTGGGGCCTCGCTCGTCGGCCGCCCTGATGGACGCCATCCTCCTGGCCGGTGGGTTCGGGACCCGACTCAGGCCCTTGACCTACACGCGACCCAAGCCCCTGCTCCCCGTCGGGGGCAAGCCCATGTTGGAATGGGCCTTGGATCGCCTGCCTCCAGAAGTGGACCGCGTCATCGTCGCCGTCAATTGGCTCGCCGATCGCCTGGAAGCCTACTTCCAGCAAAGCAATCGGGACATGGAACTGTTGGTGGTGCGCGAAGACAAACCCCTCGGAACGGGTGGGGCCATCAAGAACTGCGCCCAGCACATCCGCCCCGGGCCGTTTTTTGTCCTCAACGGCGACATCATCAGCGACATGGATCTGGGCGCCATGCTGCAACAACATGAGGAAACCAAGGCGCAAGCGACGATTGCCCTGAAACGCGTCCCCATGGAGCAGACCCCCGATTTCGGTGTGGCCGCCATGGACGACGAGGACCCACGCCGCATCGTGGGCTTCGTGGAGAAGCCCCCCACGCCCGCCGAGGCCCCCAGCGACCTCATCAATGCCGGCGCATACATCCTGCAGCCGTCGGTGCTGAAGATGATTCCCCCCGGACGCCTGGTGAGCTTGGAAAAGGAGATCTTCCCGGAATTGCTCGATGGCGGCTTGTACGGCATGGCCTTCGATGGGCTCTGGGTGGACGTGGGCGACCCCGAACGGGTCTTGGCGGCCACCGCGAAGCTGCCCGACAACCCCGCTCCGGGCCTGCGCATCCACGACGAGGCCACCATCCAGAACAGCGCCATTGGCGCCCGGTGCCGCATTGGCCGCGCCCGCGTGGTGGATTGCGTGTTGGGCGACGACGTGTTGGTGGAGGACGGCGCCGATTTGGAGGGCTGCGTGGTGGGCGATTCCGAGACGGTGCAGGGCGAGCATCGGGATGCGCGCATCTGGAGCCGCGCGGTGCCCGAGGGCTACCCGGACAAGCAAGTGGGCAACGCCAAAGCCACGCCCGCGAGCCCCTAGGCCCAAGTTGGCCCAACGCGACCGGTTATCCGAGGCACGGCCAGAAAACTAGGTCATGAAGGCACCCGCCCAGGAGCTCCGCTCAGGCCGATCCACCTTGTGGACGGCGTTGAGTCAGGGCCCCGACCCGGTGCTCGCCTTGGACGCCGACGGCATCGTCCGGCGCCTGAGCCGACCCATCGGGGGCATCAAGCCCGGCGACCTGCACGGTCGCCCCTTGGCGGAGCACGTCCAAGAAGGGACGTTGCCGGAGCCGGGCGAGGCGGGCAATGTCCGCATCGGCAAGGACGCCGGTCGCTGGTGGCGCATCGCCCGCGTGGCGGCCACCGACGGCTCCGTGGTCGTATGCACCGACATCGATGGCACGACGCGGGAGCTCAAGCACTTGCGCGCCAGCCAGCGGTTGATGCGGGACACGGAAGGCATGAGCCACTTGGGCATCTGGACGTGGGACATCACGGAGCCCCATGCCCGTTGGACCAACGAGCTGTACCGCATCTACGGCTTGGATCCGGAGACGCACACGCCCACGTACGAGGATTACCTGACCCGCGTGCATCCAGACGACGTGGAACGCGTCCAGGCCGCCACGGAGGCGTGCCTCCAGGACCACCGCCCATACAGCCACGACGAGCGCATCCGCCACAGCAGCGGTCAATGGCGTTGGTTGCACACGTGGGCAAGGCCCATCTTGGACGACGAGGGACAGTTGCAGGCGCTGCATGGGGTCTGCATGGATGTCACGGACCGCAAGAACGCCGAGGAGGCCCAGCGCCAAAGCGAAGAGCGCCTGCAGGCCATCATGGACAACGCGGGCCTCGGCATCGCCACCGTGGATGGCAAAGGCCACGTGCGGGACGCCAACCCCGCCTTCGACGAATTGTTGGACCACATCCCCGGCACGCCGATTTGGCACGCCATGCCATTGGACGTGGGCAACCACGCCCGGAACGCCATCAAGGCCGTGTTGGACGGCCGCGGTGGCCGCCACGTCGAGACCTTCCAAGTCAACGATTCCTGGATTCGCCTCATCCTGACCCGCGTGGCCGCCGAACCACCGTTCGTGGTGGCGTTGGCCCAGGACGTCAGCGCCGAGCACGCCGCCAAGGAGGCACGCAACCGCATCGACGAGCTGGAAGCCCAGCACTCGGAGCACGTGCGCATGGTGGGTGTGGCGGGGCACGAAATGAAGAACCCCCTGACGCCGGTGACCATCCAACTCAACCTCTTGGCCAGCGGGCGCTTGGGCGACCTCAGCGAACCGCAAGAGAACGCGGTGCAACGCATCCAGGCCCAAGTGGAGCGCCTCAGCGGCATGCTCCACGAGTTGATGGACGCCTCCAACGCAGGATCGGGCCGCATGCGGCTGCAACGCACGCCATGCGACCTGGCACCGACGATCATCGACGCCGTGGCGACGCATCAGCCCGCAGCCGAGGACTTCCACGTCCATCTAAGCTGCGAAGTGGACGACGCCATCGATGCCGAAGCGGACGCCGCCCGCGTGGCCCAAGCCGTGGACAACCTCGTGGCCAACGCGTTGCGGTTCACGCCCGCCGGGGGCCACGTCTCCGTGCACGCGGGGCGGGATGGCGACGACGTGGTGATCCGCGTCGCCGACGACGGCACCGGCATCCCCGAAGAGCAACAGGAGCGCTTGTTCGAGGCGTTCGCGCGCGGCGAAAGCCCCGCCCAGCACCCGGGCAGCAGCACCGGCCTTGGATTGTACATCGTCAAGGGCATCGTGGAAGGCCACGGGGGCCGCGTGACGGCGCGCTCCAAGCCGGGCGACACGGAATTCACGTTGCGCTTCCCGGCCAAGGCGTAGAGCGCTCCGCTGGACGACGCAGATTAGTGGCCGCGGTTGCTCGCGTGGCCAGCACGAAGGGCGCTTCGCTTGACGACCCAGATCAGTGGCCGCGGTTGCTTGCGTAGTCGCAGAGAATCGTCAGCAGGCGCTTGGCGGCGGTCTCGGGGAGGTCCGCGAGGGTCGCCTTGGCGAAGCTGCTGAACTCCTTGGCGCGGGTCTTGGCGTAGTCCAAGCCACCGCTCTTCTCCATGAACTTCAGGATTTGCTGGATTTCTTCTTCCGTCTTGTCGGCCTTCTTGTAGAGGTCGACGAACTGGCGGCGGTCGAAGGGATCGAGCTTGGTGTGGGTCGCCACGTAGACCAGGGTCTTCTTGCCGTTGACGATGTCCGAGTGGCCGGGCTTGCCCAGCTCCTCGTCCGTGGCCGTGATGCCGAGGTAGTCGTCCCAGACTTGGAACGCGAGGCCCAGGAGGCGGCCGCATTCGGCCAGCTTCTTGACCTGCTGGTGGTCGCCGCCGCCGAGTTCGGCGCCGTTCTTCATGGCGGTCTCGAAGAAGGTGGCGGTCTTGCGCTCGATCATGTGGTAGTACTGGAGCTCCTCGATCTTCTTCTGGTTCTCGAAGGCCATGTCCCAGTACTGTCCCTCGCAGACCTCGCGGGCCAGCTTGGCGACGTCCAGGGCGACGCTGCGGAACATGGAGTCCTCGACGTCCAAGTGGTCCAGCAGTTCGAAGACGAGGGCGAACATGGTGTCCCCGGCCAGGATGCCGAGGTTGTTGCCCCACTTCTTGTGGACGGCTTCGACGCCGCGGCGGGTGTCGCAGTCGTCCATGATGTCGTCGTGGATGAGGGTGAAGTTGTGCAGAATCTCCAAGGCCACGCCGTAGGGCATGATCTTCTTGGAGTCGCCACCGACGGCCTGAGCTGCCAAAATGGCGATGATGGGGCGCAGGCGCTTGCCGCCGCCCTGGATGGGCAAATGGCGCACGGCTTGGTACAATTCTTCGGGCTTCAGCTCGCGCTTGACGAGGTACTTGTCCATCTCCGTGGAGAACTGTTCAAGGTAGGGCCGCAGGGCTGCTTCTAGGTTCATAAGAGATGGTCCTCCGACAAAGCGGGGGGGTGACGGACTCCGGCCAAGAAGAGGGCTGTTTTCAACTCTTCTAAGATATTGCCGAGCTCCGAGGAGGCGGAATCATTGGCTGCGGCGCGGAACATGGCGCCCGCGTAGCCGGCCAAATCGGCGCCCAATGCCAGGGCGCGAGCGGCGTCGAGGCCGTTGCGCAGGCCACCGGTGGCGACGATGGGCAAACCGGGGCATAGGGTGCGGACATGGCGCACGCAGTAAGGAGTGGGCGTGCCCCAATCCCAGAAGGTCTTGCCCAGGCGGGCCTTCTCCAAATCGCCTTGGTCGACGGCGCGGTGGTGCTCCACGGCGGAGAAGCTGGTGCCCCCCAGGCCGCCCACGTCGATGGCGGCGACGCCGGCCGATTGCAGGCGCTTGGCGGTGCGGCCGTCGATGCCGGCGCCGGTCTCCTTGACCACGACGGGTTGCTTGAGGGCCTTGCACATGGCTTGGATGGCGTCGAGCCCGCCGGCGGCTTCCGTGTCGCCTTCGGGTTGGACCGCTTCTTGCAAGGTGTTGAGGTGGATGGCCAAGGCGTGGCCTTCGATCATGTCCATGGCGGTGCCGGCGTGTTGTTCGGCTTCGTCGCCCCACAGAATGATTTGGGGCAAGCCGAGGTTGGCGATGCGCAGGGGCACGTCGTGTTCGAGGATGACCGAGTACGTGTCGGCCAATCCCGGGTTCTCGATGGCGGCGCGTTGGGAGCCGACGCCCATGGCGACGCCGTGTTCGGCGGCGGCCGCGGCGAGGCGTTGGTTGATTTGCTTGGCTTGCTGGGCGCCGCCCGTCATGCCCGTGATTTGGATGGGGGCTTGCAGCGCGTGGCCAAGGAACTCCGTGGCGAGGGTGACGGAGTCCTTGTCAATCTCCGGCAGGGCCTCGTGGCGCATCCGGATGGCATCCCATGGGTTGGGGATGGATTGGACGTCCCGCTCGAGGGGAATGCGCAGGTGTTCTTCCTTGCGGCGTTCGGTCTCCGCGGCGTCCACGAGGCGGGGGACGTGGGTCGGCGGGTTAAGCGTGTTTCACTTGCGCGCCATGCAGGACGCCTTCGAGGGCTTCGGTGACGAGGCGGGATGCCTCGGAGGGTTCTTCGCCGTCCATGAAGGCGCGCCACACGACGTCGGGGATGTCGAGCACGATGTGCATGCCGATGCATGGGCCGGACGGGGTTGAAGGCGTCGTGGGCGTGGGTGAAGCTACGCCTGGACGCGGGTGCCGGGCACCGTCTTGCCCTTCAGGACGTCCATGACGCGGCCCCGGACGGTGCCGTCGACAATCCAGGTGGGGCACTCGGAGGCCACGGCGAATGCGCGTTCGAGCTTGCCCCGCATGGCGCCGGTGACGTCGGCGCCCTTGGAGTCGCCCCATTGGATGCGATCCAAGTCCGGCAGCTGCAGGACGTCGATGCGTTGGGACCCAGCGGCCTTGGGGTCGCGGTCGTGGACGCCGTCGACGTCGGTGGCGAAGATGGCGAGGCGCGGGTGGAGTTCGATGGCCAGGAGTTCCATGATCTCATCCGCGCTCACGACGCGCCAGCCCAGTTCGTCGTCGCGCACGAGGGTGCCGCTGAGGATGGGGCTGTAGCCCTCGTCCAGCAGGCGTTGGATGCGGTGGATGGGGATGTCGGTCAGTTCGCCGCCTTCGCTTTCCACGATGGCGTGCAAGGGGACGCTGATGGGTTGCAGGCCCACGTCTTGGGCGGCTTGGACCACTTCGGCGTGGAGGATGCCGCAGGCGGCCAAGGTTTCGCTGACGCCGCGTCGCCGGTCGGGGGTGACGGTGCGTTGGCCGATTTGGTGGGCCTTGGCGGCGGGGTGCCCGAAGCTGCCAGCACCGTGCAGGACGACGACGGGCACGTCCATCTTGGCGACTTCGCCGAGGATGCGCCGGCAGACGGTCTTCTTGAAGCGGGGCTTCTGGGCCTTGTCGGACAGGACGCTGCCGCCGACCTTGAGGAGGACCGGTCGCACGGGGCGGGGCAGGTCGTGCTGCTAGATACCGGTGTCGGCAGGAAGCTGCGGCAGCGAGGGGTCCTGCACCTCGGGCAACGGCTCCGGCAGCTCGGGTGCCACGGTCTCGTTGCCGGCGGGTTCGTCCTGGCTCTGGGCGGGGGGTGGCGCCTCGGGGGGCGCGCCGAAGCTGCCGTTGCTGACCAGGACGGCGGCCACGATGGCGCCTCCAACGGCGAGCATGCCGATGCCCATGACGGCCAGTTGCTTGAACGGCTCCATGGGGTCGTTGCGGAGCTTCACCACGCCCTTGGGCTTCACGGGCATCGCGGGGTACGCGGCGCGGGGGGCCTTGAGAGGTGTTGGT
>JBFKTF010000089.1:0-7808 GCA_041636435.1 Thermoplasmatota archaeon | reverse complement strand
TTCTTGGTCGAGGCGCTCCATGAACCGGTACGTGAGGTCCATGGCCGCGTTGAAGCCGGCGGCCAGCATCGCTTCGTCGCCCCCCACGGCCACGGTCATGCTCTCGACGGTGTCGAGGTTGTGGTAGGCCGGGTAGGTGCCGATGAGGGCGCCGCGAACCCATAGGGCCGGGAACCCGGCGGCGCGGAACGGACCGTGGTCGCTGCTGCCGGTGCCAAGGCCCGTGGATTGGGTGGTCGCCTCCTCAGGGTATTCCAAGTCGTCGGCCGCCGCTTGCCAGGTGGCCACCAGCGCCGTTTCGTCGTCGGCACCGAAGTAGGCGTTGATGGGGCGGTCGGCTTGGCCGCCGGTCTTGGCGGGCCAGTTGATGCCGACCATGTCGAAGTTGATCATGAAGACGTCTTGGCCGGCGTCGCGCATGGCGTTGGCCATGTGCGTGGATCCGACGAGACCCGCTTCTTCTTGGTCGAAGGCGGCAAAGACGAGCGTGTGGTTCCAGTCGCGCATGGCGGCAACGCGGGCAATTTCCAACATCAACATCGTGCCGGTGCCGTCGTCGTATGCGGCGCCGTGGGCGCTGATGGCGCTGTCGTAATGAGCACCCAGCACGATGGTGCGGTTGGTGGCGCCGTCGATGGTGGCCAGAATGTTCTGGCCCTCCACGTCGTCGCCGGCCTGGGCGGCGCCAACGAACGGCACGCGCGCGGTGGTGAGCCCCGAGGCTTGGAAGTGGGCCTCGATCCAATCGCGGGCGTCGTCGTGCTGGAATTGGTTGTCGTAGCGGCGGGGCGCCAAGTCGACGAATTCTTTGAGGTCCTCGAGGGCGTGGGCGCCGTCAGGGGATGCGCTGCTCCAGTCGCTCGTCGGCGGCGCCGGAGAGGGTTCCGGGGCGGGCGGACTGGCCAGGCAGCCGGACAGGGCGAGGATCAAGAGCAGGACGCGCAGTGACATGGATTGGACGGCCCCCGCAGCGCACCGGTTCACCGACGAGGATTCCCACCTGAACAGGTAGGGCGCCATCTGCGGGCTGAGGGCACGGGGGCCAAGTCGGCCAGTGCCGACTGGGCTTGAAAGTCGTGCGCCTAGACGCGAATGGAGAGGCAGGTGAGGCTGCCATCCGCCTTGCGGAATTCGGACATGGGCACGGTGACGACGTCGAGCCCTTCGTCGCGGACGCGCCGCGCCGTGGCGGGGCAATCGTCGGGCAGCATGACGGCGCCGCCGATGTTCATGCAGTTGGCTCCGTGGCGCTCCTCGACGGGCACCGTGAAGACCGGAAGTTCTGGCAGCAAGGCGGTGTCGACATGGCCATCGGCGACCAATAGGAGGCGGCCCCCGGCGATGGTGGCGCAAGTCTTGAGGTGCAAGGTGTCGTGCACTGGCACGGGGTGGATGCGATGGTCCGGCAAGGCGGCGCGCATCTGCTCGATGGCGGCGGCGTTGGTGCGGCGGCTTTGGCCCACGAAGATGTCGTCTTGCCAACGCAGGACGTCGCCTCCATCGATGCTGGCCGGCGCTTGGATGCGGTGGATGCGTTTGTCGGCCAAGGCATCCAGTACCGGGCCTTGTTCACCGTCGCGGCCGGGGCTGTCGCGCATGTTGCAGGCGATGACGTCGTCGCCCACGACGACGGCGCTGTCCTCGGTGAAGACGCAGTCTGGGAATCGTTCGTCGGCGGGCAGCCGCACGATGTCGATGCCCAGCGATTCCAGGGCCTCGATGTATTGTGCGTGCTGGCGGCGGGCCAGGGCCAGGTCGATGGTGTGCCCGTCCGGTGCGTCGGTCACGCAGTGGACGAAGCTGTCGGGGACGTCGCGGACGATGGCCTTCACGGGAAGATGCCGCGCTTGCGCACCGCATCGGCCACGCGCTTGACGCCCAGCATGTAGGCGGCTTGACGCATGGTGAGGGGGTGCGCGGGGTCCTTGTCCTTGGGCTTCTCCTTCTCGTAGATCGTGAGCACTTCGTGGAAGGCCCGCGTCATGATCTTGTCCAGGCGCTCGTTGACCTCATCCTCGGTCCAGAAGAAGGACTGCAGGCCCTGCACCCATTCGAAGTAGCTGGTCGTGACACCGCCGGCGTTGCACAGCACGTCGGGAATCACGAACACGCCCTTCTCGGTGAGGATCTTGTCCGCCAGGGGCGTGGTGGGCCCGTTGGCGCCTTCGGCGAGGATCTTGCAGCGCAGCTTGTGTGCGTTGTCCTGGTGGATGACGCCTTCCAGCGCGGCGGGGACGAGGATGTCCACGTCGGCTTCGAGCAGCTCGGCGTTGGTGATCTTCTTGGCGCCGGGGAAGCTGGTGCACGTTCCGGTGCTGCGGACGTGGTCCATCAGTTCCTCGACGGGGAAGCCGCCGTCCATCATGACGGCGCCGTTGACGTCACTGACGGCGACGATCTTGCAGCCCAATTCGGCCAGCAGGGGCGCGGCGTTGCCACCGACGTTGCCAAAGCCTTGGATGGCGACGGTGGCGCCGTTGAGGTCCAGGCCGATGGCGTTGGCGGCTTCGCGCACGCAGTAACTGATGCCGCGGCTGGTGGCCTTCTCGCGGCCTTCGCTGCCACCGATGTCGATGGGCTTGCCCGTGACGATGCTGGGCACGGCGTGGCCCTTGTTCATGGAGTAGGTGTCCATGAACCAGGCCATGGTCTGGGCGTTGGTGTTGACGTCCGGGGCGGGGATGTCGACTTGTTCGCCGATGATGGGTTGGATCTCGCTGAAGTAGCGGCGGGCCAGGCGTTCCAGTTCGCTGTGGCTCAGTTCGCGGGGGTCGACGACGACGCCACCTTTGCCACCGCCGTAGGGGATGCCCACGATGGCGCACTTCCACGTCATCCACATGGCCAGGGCCTTGACCTCGTCCTCGGTGACGTGTTGGTGGAAGCGCACACCACCCTTGGCGGGGCCGCGGGCCATGCTGTGCTGGACACGGAATCCGGTGAAGACGCGGATGGTGCCATTGTCCATGCGGACGGGCAGGTACACCTCGAGGCTGCGCATGGGGTGCTTCAGGACCTCGTGGATGTTCGGGTCGAGCTTCATGCGCTTGGCGACGTGACGCAGTTGGACGAGGGCCATCTCGTACGGGTTCATCTGCGTCGGTGCTTCGTCATCGGGCACGCGGCCGCGCACGGGGTCCCCCTATAAATCCGACGGCAGGCGACGGCCTCAAGGCCAAGGAGGCCCTGCGGCGCCCATGGCTTCCTGGCTGGATGGGTTCGACCTGGCATACCAGGAATGGTCGCTGTGGATCTGGTGCCTCAACGCCTTCGCGCTGTACTGCGCGGTGGGGTTCGTCGTCACCTGGTTCTGGTTCCATGGCCTGATGCGGCGCATCCATGCGGGCGAGCTGGACTTGGTGCCTCGCTTCAACCGAGCCATCGCTGGCTTCCCAAACGCGGTGTTTGCCAAGATGATGGGCATGGCGCCGCTGGACGACGCGGGACACCCGCAGGGGTGAACGGACTGCCCCCTAAGCGGGAACAGCGGTGCGCGGTACCGGACGATGCCGGGACGCCGACGAGGCCCGCGCGGACCTTTCGTCGGCCAACCCCTGCACAAGAAGCAGGGGTTCGTATACAGGCCTACCAAAACACATAGTCGTGCGTGTTGCGGTTTGCATGGGGCTTCATTGGAAACACCTACCCAGAGATGGGATTCCAGACCTATTCAAACTCTTTGGTTTGAAACTGAAAGGCCCAGGTCCGAAGGTCCACTGGCAACGGAGGGCGTAGCGACCCGGTTTCGGGTCAGCGGATGGCGATGCCCGGCTTCAGAGGCTCCGCGACGCCACGCTTGGGATCCTCGGGGGCATCCTCCGCGTCCGCCGCGTGCACGGCCACCTGCCCGGCACCCAGCTCCTGGCCGATGAAGTCGGCGGCCGCTTGCAGCACATCGGCCTCGTCGACCCCGTCCATGAGGAGGGCCTTCTGGTCGGCGGACCATTGGTTGACCTGCTTGGCCAACTTGCCACCAAAGGCCTGGACCTGTTTGCCCAAGGAACGCATCGCCGGATCCTGCATGACCTCGCCCATGAAGGCCCCCATGGGGAACTTGCCGCCGGCCTCGGCGGCCATGCGGCACGCCTTGGCGGCCAGGTCGCGCTTCCACGCGGGGCTCGTGAACAGCACCAGCTCGCTGGGCGCATCGAGGGCGGCCAGCTTGGCGACGGTGCGGATGTCATCCAACGCGCCGCGCAGATAGCGCTCGGCCGCCAATGCGGTGGCGTCCACGTCGCCGGCCTCGGGCATGGGCTGGGTGCTGCACAGGCCCTCGCCGCCGGCGCGGTGCCAGATCTCCTCCGCGGTGTGGGGGAGCATGGGGCAGAGCATGATGGCCCATTGGCGGGCGATGTCGCGCAGCAGTTCCTGGTTGTCGCCGCCGCGCTTTTGGTACCAGCGCAAGGTCTCGCTGCAGGCGTAGACCAGTTCGCCAGCCACACCGCGCAAATCGTAGGCCTCGTAGGCGTCGCGGGCCGATTGGACGTGTTGTGCCCATTGGCTGCGCAGCCAGGCATCCATGGGGCCCGCGTCGCCGCCGACGGCCAGCAGCTCGTCGGCCAGGCGCGCCACGCGCATCACGTGCTTGCGATAATCCAAGACGATGTCGGGGTCCCATTCGATGTCCACGTGGGGGCTGCCCACGTGGCAGTAGTACAGGCGCATGGGGTCGACGCCGTACTTGGCCGCGGCACCGGGAATCGGTTCCGCGCCGCCCTTGGATTTGCTGATCTTGGCGCCGGCCTTCTGCGTCACCCACCAGTTGACGTAGAGGCCCTTGGGCCAGAGTTTGGGGTCGTCCATGAGGCCGACCATGTTCATGATGTAGACCGGGAAGTGGACCGTTTGGTGCTCCTTGCCGCCGAGGTTGATGTCCACGGGACCAAAGTGTAGCAAGTCTTGCCGAATCGATTCGGCGGCGGCGCGGTTGGCGCAGCCGGCAGGCCAGTCTTCCTCAAAGGCGGGGCTCACGACACCGTTGAAGACGTAGTCAAAGAACGCGTCGTCCAGGTCGTCCGGGACCAGCGGGCGGTCCCGTGCGGCATGGCCTTGTCCGGCATGGTCGGGGCCTTCGTCGACGTAGCGGCTGACGATGTAGTACCAGGAGTAGAACGTGGAGTCGGCGATGGGTTCGATGATCCAGTCTTCCTTGCCAGGGATGGGAAAGTGGGTCCCGAGCCAGGCGCCGCGGCGCACGCAGGCGCGGTCACCAAACCAGCGCATCACGTTCTCGATGTCGTCCGCGTAGCGTTGCGGGTAGATTGACATCGTCTTGGCGTGCTCCACGGCCTTGTCCGTCCACGGCTCGTCGGCGTAGTGGATGAAGTCCTGGTCGGGGATGCGCTTGATGTCGACGATTTCGCCGGCGCGGCTGATGACGGGCTCCGTGAATTGCCGGATGAGGCGTCCGTGGTCGTCGGCCACGAATTGCTCGCGCAGTTCGTCCTTGACCTGCTTGATGCGCTTGCCGGCGTAGGGGCCGCAGGCGTCGTTGAGGATGCCCTTGTTGAATTCGTCCGAGTAGATCTCGTCCGTGGCGGCCTCCAGGGCGGCCTTGTCGGTTTGGCTGGTGACGCCGTGCTTGTCGTTGGCGACGCGTGCCGGCAAGTCGTCGTAGCCTTCGATGTCGACGATTTGGGGCGGTTCGCCCAGCGTCTCGAGCAGGCCCGCGTCTTGGTAGGCAGCCCAGTCAAAGGGGGCGTGGCCGGGCACCGACATCACGACGCCGGTGGCAATCATGGGGTCCACGAAGGTGCCCTGCACGACCGGCACTTGCTTGCCCGTGACGGGGGCCGTGGCGACCTCACCCAGCAGGTCGCTGCCCTTGACTTGGATGCCCAGGGCTTCGGCGCGCTCGAATTGCCATTCAAGCTTGGTGCGGCCTTGTTGGCTGACGAGCCAGACCTCCGAGTCGTCCTCGTCGGCGACGGCGCCGTCCTTCCAGACGCGCACCAGTTCGTAGTCGTGCTCGGGGTGGACCCAGAGATTGGTGACGCCGTAGATGGTCTCCGGGCGCAGCGTGGCGCAGGGGAGAATGATGTGGTCGTGGTTGTCGTCCGTGTCCACCAAGTCCCCGGCGGGGATGGTGAAGCGGAGGGCGACGAACTCTTGGACTTCCGCGGAGCCGCCTTGCTTGATGTCGGTCTCGGACTTGTCGACGGCGACGGGGCCGGCGACGGGGCAGAAGGGGGCGTAGTGGGGCTTCTGGACAAGCCAGCCCTTCTCGTGCAGCTTTCGGAACTGCCATTGGATGAACTTCTGGTAGCCGGCGTCGATGGTCGTGGCGTTGCGCCGTTCGTCGATGAGGAAGCCGAATTTCTTCCAGTAGTCGTTGGTGTAGACGTGGGCAAAGTAATCGACGACGTTCTTGGGGTCCGTCAGGGGCGCCAAGTCGCCATCGTAGCCGTTGCTGCGCAGGTACTCCGTCTTCTCGCCTCGTTCCACTTCCTTGGCAAACGCCACGGCGGGGATGCCACTGGCGTGGAAGCCGGCGGGGTAGAGGACGTTGTGGCCGGTCTGGCGCTTGTAGCGACCAAACACGTCGGCGTAGGTGAAGCCCCGCATGTGTCCGACGTGCAAGTACCCCGAGATGCCCGGGTAGGCGAAGTGGATGAAGTAGCTGGGCTTGGACTCGTCGCGCTCGGCGTGTTGCAGGCCCGCTTCCCACCACTTCTCTTGCCACTTGGCGGTGATTGCATCAAGGTCCCAGTCGGACACGATGCGGCGACTGGGCGGGAGGATATCAAAGGGACGGGAAGAAGGGAGGAGGGTGGCGGCGGAGCTCAGGCCTCGGCGGAGGCGACCGGCTCGGCCAACAGGCTCTCCACGTCGGGCTCGTAGCCAAGCAGACCGCTGGCGTCCAGATCGACCTCGCCGCTGCCGAGGCAACCCCGGACTTCGATGGTGTAGGTGCCGGCAGGGTGCTTGCCTTCGATGGCGATCGTGTCGGTGCGCTGCGGCGGAATCGTCATCGTCGTGGTGCCGGGCGTGATGTCGTTGCCTTCGGGGTCGAAGACGTAGATGTCCAACTCGAGCATGGTCGCGGGCAGGGACGCGGTGAACACCAAGTCGGTGACGTGGACCTTGCGGGCGCCTTCGGGGGCTTGGATGTCCCATTCAAAGTGGGCCGTGTCGATGGTGCCCTGCATGCCGCAGGTTCCGATGAGGACCCCTTCGTTGCCGGCGACGATGAGGCCGGAATCGGAGAAGGCGACCTCCTCGTGGACCATGATGTCCGGGATGCTGGTCTCGTTGTGGGGGTCGCTGCCGAACTTGTGTTCGATGGCATCGATGTAGCCATCCCCGTCGCTGTCCTCCACGGCAGGGACGTCGTTGACCGGCTCGCTGACATCGGCGCAGCCGGAGAGCATGATGGCAAGGCCTAGGGCCCATAGAACGCGCATGCGAAGCGACAGGAGGCGAGCGCTCTTGAGGCTTTGCGGACACGGCCTGCGTTGCCTCCAGGAAGCAGCCCGTTGCCTGCAGGGAGCGATTCGATGGCTTCAAGGTGGGCGCATCAGTGATACGGCCGTGCGCCAGGCCGTCGCGGACCATTACGTCGCCAAGGGATACCGCATCCGAGAGCGCGTCCGCGTCCGCGGCAAGAGCGGCACGGTGCACATGGCCGAGATGGTGGCCCAAGGTCCGCTGGGCGCGATGTTGATTGCGTTCGAGGACGAGGGCGGCTTCGAAGGCCCCGAATTGTCCGCCATCAAGAACGCCGCGCGCGACATCGGCGCACAAGCGGTCGCCGCCGCCCAGCGCTTCCCGGATGGCTTGCGCCGCCGGGCCGCGGAGTTGGGCGTGGT
>JBFKTF010000088.1:0-7863 GCA_041636435.1 Thermoplasmatota archaeon | reverse complement strand
TCGTCGCCGAGCCAGGCGGGGTCGAAGCCCTTGTGCTCCTGGGCGGCCAGGGTCTGCACTTGCGCGTCGAAGACTTCCTCCAGGGCGGCGGCAATCTTCTTGGCTTCGGCCTTGAACGTGCGGCCCAGGATGCCCATGACGGGCACGAGCTTGCGGGCTTGGAACGTGTAGGGTTCCTCGAAGTCGATGGTGACTTGGAAGTCGCCGGGCTTGCCGGTGGCGTCGGCGTGTTGTTGCAGGTCGTAACAGCCGCGGTCGGCGACACCCACGCATTCGACCCAGCCGTAACGCTCCGAGTGGAACTCGGCGTCCCAGCAGTCGCTGGCGTAGTGGGCCATCTCGTCGGCTTCGTGTTGGCGGAAGCGCAGCTTGGTGGGGTCCATGCCGGCCTTGGTGAGGAAGTCGTACGTCAGGGCCAGGTAGTATCCGAGCGCTTCGTTGCCCACGACGCCCTGGGCCACCGCCTCGCGGAAGGAGAGGGTGTGCTCCGTGTGCTCGCCGTCCACGAAGGTGACCTGGATGGCGCATCGTTCGTCGTCTCCAAACGGCGCAAACGGCGTCTTGGTGTCGAGGAAGAACGCCTCGGCCTCCATCATGTGGAATTCGCGGAGGCGCAGCATGCCTTGGCGGGGACTGATTTCGTTGCGGTTGCTGCCGCCGACTTGGATGCCGGCAAAGGGCAGCTTGCCGCGGAAGTGGCGCAAGAGGTGCGGGAAGTCGGTGAAGATGCCCTGGGCGGTCTCTGGGCGCAGGTAGCCGATGCGGCCGCTGCCGGGGCCGATTTCGGTGTTGAACATGAGGTTCATCGGTGCCGCGTTGGTGAACGTGGGGTCGCCGCAGACGGGGCACTTGGCTCCCAGGGCGGCAATTTGTTCGTCGATGGCCTCGGCGCTCAGCGCGTCGGCGGTGGTGTCGCCCGCGTAGCCGGCGGCTTCGATGAGGTGGTCGGCGCGGCTCGGGTGGCCGTTCTTGCACTTGACCACCAGATCGGTGAACTCGTCGACGTGGCCCGACGCCTTGAGCACCTCGTGCATGGTGACGCGGGGGCACTTGACCTCGGCCACCGGCACGGCGCTGGTTTGGAACGTGTGGCGCCACAATTGCTCGAAGCGTTGCTTCATGGCAGCGCCCAGCGGGCCGTAGTCGTAGAAGCCCGCCATGCCCCCGTAGATCTCGTAGCTCGGGTACAGGAAGCCACGGCGCTTGGCCAGGTCCATGACGGCGTCGGTCTTGTCCACGACGCGGCGACCCAGGGCCGGTTCAAAAGAGGGTCGTCACTCTTCGTCGTCGCCGACCCAGACTTCCCCGTACCGCACGCCGACTTCCATTTCCACGGGCCCGAACAAGACGTCCAACTGCTCCAAGAGGTCGACGACGGCGGCTGCGTAGGGTCCCCGCTCGCGGTTGACCTTGGGCGCGTCCGGGTCGTCGGGTAGGAACTCGGGTGCGTAGATGCTGGCCAGTGTGGGAATGCCGGGTGCCCATTGGATCAGCTCGCCGCGGTGTCCGCCGCGGCTGTGGCCGTCCTCGTCCAAGCGCGTGAGGTACTCGTACAATGGATGGGCCAACACCAGGTCCTCCAGGGGTGGGCAATCGACGTGGCGATTCATCCAGTGGGCCACCACGTCGTCGGGCACCAGCCAGCCGCCTTCGGGGTGGTCCGCGATGACCATGCGTTCCTCTTCGAAACTGGCCAGGTGCTCCTTGCGGAACCCGGTGTCGGGCACGAGGTGGATGATGCTGCCGCCCCCCAGGATTTCGAATGGCAGGCCATCTTCGTCCCAGAACTCGGTCTCGGCCAGCAATTGGATGGCCCCTGCGCCCATGCAATCGGGGTCTCGCAGCGCCCGTTCCAGGGCGTCCAGATTCATGGCCCCTCCAGGCGCGGCTCGAGGCCGGGTTTGCGGCGGCTTGGCGTGAACGGACGGTGGGGCAGCACAATCCAGTCCGCCACGGCGCCGCGTTCCAGGCTCGCTTCGGGCAAGCCGGCAAGGCAGCGGCCGTGGTGGCTCATCATGCGCAGCCGCGTTTCGTCGTCCAACTCCAAGGCACTGGCCTCCGCGACCAGGTCCGGTTCGTGCAGCATGGCGTTGTCGGTTCCAAGGGCCAGCGTGCAGCCGGAGTCTAGCATTGCCTGCACCGGCGGATGCATGCCAAAGAATGCATTGCTGCGCGGGCAGACCACGATGGGGAGGCGCGCATCGGCCAAGGCATCGAAGTCGCTGGTCTTGCCCTGGGTCATGTGGACCACGTAGTCCGGCTCCAACGCGATGGCCGCGTCGATGTCGTCGCGGGCATCTTCGCTGACGTGGATGCCAATGGCCTTGCGCTCGTCGCGCGCCGCGTCCGCCCAATCTTCCAGGTCCTTGAATCGGATGTCCCGCAGGCCACTGAAGCCGATGCCGTCCACCGTGGCAAACAACTCCTCGGCGTGGTCCTCATCGAACGGGAGGTTGGCGGGGCGTCCGTGGACGATGGCCTCCACGTCGCTCTCGATGCCCCGCAGCCAGCGCGCCCCGGCGGGGCCGCCTTCGCGGAAGTCGATGCACGCGGCGACGCCGCGGGCCGCCATGGCATCCAAGTGCTGCGTGGTGGCGGCGGTCTGCTCGTCCACGTCGGCGTTGGCCAGGTGGGTGTGCTTCCAGCCACCGGGCCCCACGAGCTCCTTGACGGTGCGGGGCTTGCCAGGCTTGTCGCGCAGGAACGCATCGCCCACATGGGTGTGGGCATCGACCAACGAGGGCACAATCCATCCGGTGGCGTCGGGCGCTTCCGGGGGCTCGCCGCGGCCGCTGCGGACGATGCGTCCGCGTTGCGTCTCAATCCAACCATCCTGGGTGCCCCGGGAGAGGAGGATGCGGCCAGCGACGATGGGCACACCGCCCACGAGCCGCGCCTCATTGATGCCCCTTGCGCCTCGCCCTTGGCGGCGGCAAGGCCTTGTGGGTCACGGCCATGGCCGCAGCGTGCTGCTCGCCATCGACGCCGGCACCACCGGCATCACGGCCATCGTCTACGACAACGAAGGCCGCCGCCAGGGCCACGCGTACTCGGAGTTCCCGTCCACCTATCCCGAACCTGGATGGGTGGAACAGGACCCACACGTGATCCTGGACACGACCCAACGGGTCGCCCACGACGCCGTCCAACAAGTGGGCGTGCCGGCCGACACCCTGGCCATCGGCATCACCAACCAACGGGAGACCACCATCGTCTGGGACGACCAAGGCCGCGCCATCGCACCGGCCATCGTCTGGCAAGACCGCCGCACCTCCCCACGCTGCCAAGAATTGGCACCCGAAGCCAAACGCATCGGGGAACGCACGGGGCTCGTGGTGGATGCCTACTTCTCGGCCACCAAATTGGAATGGATCTTGGACCACGCCGACGGGGCGCGGGCCCAAGCCAAGGACGGGAAACTCCACTTCGGCACCGTCGACAGCTGGCTCGCCTGGCACCTCACCGGCCGCCACGTCACCGACCACACCAACGCCAGCCGGACGATGCTGTACGACATCCATCGCAGCCAATGGGACCCCGACCTGTTGGACCTCTTCGACGTCCCCGCAGCGATGCTCCCCGACGTGCTGCCCAGCGCCGGCTCCATCGGCCAAGTGCAACAGGGCCCCCTGGCCGGCGCCCACCTGTGCGGCCTCGTGGGCGACCAACAAGGCGCGTTGTTTGGGCAAGCCTGCACCGCCCCCGGGGACGCCAAGGTCACCTACGGCACGGGCGCATTCTTTCTACAACACACCGGCGCGCACGCCCCCGCACCCCAGGGTGGGCTGGTGACCACCCGTGCGGCCAGCCACGGGCCCGCCCAGTACGCCATCGAAGGCAGCGTCTTCATCGCCGGGGCCGCCATCCAATGGCTGCGCGATGGGCTGCAGCTGATCGACGAGGCGCCCCAAATCAACGCACTCGCCGCGGACGCCGACGACGACGTGGTCTTCGTGCCGGCCTTCAACGGCCTTGGCGCCCCGTACTGGGACAGCCACGCCCGGGGAGCCATCCTGGGACTCACCCAACGATCGGGGCGACCCGAACTGGCACGGGCAACGCTGCGCGCCATCGCCCAGCAGACCTGCGATCTCATCGAAGCGGCCGAAGCCATCTCCGGGCTGCACTTGGATGCGTTGCGCGTCGATGGCGGGGCGGCCCACAGCGACCTGCTCTTGCAAATGCAAGCCGACCTACTGCAACGCCCCGTCCAGCGTCCCATCGACGTGGAAACCACGGCCCGCGGCGCCGCGGCTTTGGCGGCCATCGGCGACGGGCGCCGCGACGAGCCACTGCCCCTGGAGGCGGACGCCATCCGGCAGCCCACCATGTCCCACGAAGGCGCTGCCGCTCAACGGGCCCGCTGGGCCAAAGCAGTGGCTGCCACGCGGGGGTTCTAGGCCTTGCAGGCCTTCATCGACGCGCCCAAGACATCCATGGCGCCGTGAATCTGCGCCTCGGAGACGTTGAGTGGCGGGATGAAACGGATGCCGGACTTGCCGCAGCCCAGCAGCATCAGGCCGCGCTTCCAGGCCTCGGTCTCCACCTTGTCGCGCAGCACCGGGTCCGGGCTGCCATCCTTCTTGGCAAATTCGATGGCGCGCATCAAGCCCAGGCCGCGGTGGTCCACGATGCTGGCGTGCTTGTCCTTGAATTCCTCCAGCCGAGCACCCATGACGTCGCCCATCTTGGCGGAGTTCGCCACCAGGTCTTCTTGCTCCATGACGTCCAACGTGGCGAGGCTGGCCGCGCATGCGACCAGGTTGCCGCCGTAGGTGTTGCTGTGGCTGCCCTTGGTGTCAAAGTCCAGGTCGCTGCGGATGACACTGGCGCCAATGGGCATGCCGCTGCCCATCGCCTTGGCGATGCTCAGAATGTCGGCCTTGATGCCAAAGTGCTCGCTGGCAAACATCTTGCCGGTGCGGCCAAAGCCGGTCTGGACCTCGTCGGCCACCAACAGGATGCCGTGCTCCTTGCACAGGTCATGCAGCATCTTGGGGAACATCTTGGGTGGGACGACGTAGCCGCCTTCGCCCTGCACGGGTTCCCAGAAGCACGCCGCGACGTCTTCCGGGGGAAGGTTCCACTTGAACAGATGTTCCACGTGGTCGATGGCGCGGTTGGCCAACTCCTGCGGGTCGGCGTAGCCGTCGATGCCCCACAAGTTGCGGTGCTTCAGCGGATGGGGGAACGGCGTGTGGGTGACGCCCGGCATGGTGGGGAAGAAGCCCTCCTTTTGGACGTCCTTGCTGGCCGTCAGGCTGAGGCTGCCCATGGTGCGGCCATGGAAGGCGCCCAGGAAGGCGAGGAAGCGGTGGCGGCCGGTCGCCTTCTTGGCGATCTTGATGGCGGCCTCGTTGGCTTCGGTGCCGGAGTTGCAGAAGAAGGTCTTCTTGCTGCGGCCCGAGACGGGCACGATGCCGGCCAGGCGCTCGGCCAATTCGGCCTGCTGCTGGTAGTAGTAATCCGTGCCGGCGAAGTGAATCAGCTTGCCCGCTTGGTCTTGGATTGCTTTGACGACCTTCGGGTGGCAGTGGCCCGTGTTGAGCACGCCGATGCCGGCGGCAAAGTCCAGCAAGCGGTTGCCGTCCACGTCCTCCACCACGACGCCCTTGGCCCGGGCGGCCGCCACGGGGGCAGTCTTCGTGGTCGTCACCAGGAACTTGTCGTCGAGCTTGACGATCTTCTTGGCGTTGGGGCCGGGGATGCTGGTCTTGATCAGGGGTTTGGATTCGGTTCCGCGGATGGCCATGGTCACACCTGGATAGCATCGGTGCATGCCCGTCGGGGCGGCTTAGACGTGCCGGTGCAAGGCGGCGTCAGCGGACCCCACGGAGCCCGCAGAAGTGGCCACGGAAACCGCAAAACGGGTCCCCCGCGATGTGGAGATATAGGGGGTCCAGGTCGGCCGCGCCATGGTCCTTGAGGCGATCCTGCTCGTCTTCGTTCCGCTGCTCGTCGTCGTCGACCCGCCCGCCAGCCTGGGGCTGTTTCTGGGCCTGACCGAAGACCGCACCCGCAAGCAACGCATCGCCATCGCCGCCAAGGCGACCACGTTCGCGGCCATCGTGCTGGCCATCTTCGCCGCCGGCGGCAAAGGCATCCTCGGGTACCTGGGCATCGAGATCTTCTCGCTGCAGGTGGCTGGCGGCCTGCTGCTGGTCATGATTGGTCTGCGCATGCTGCGCGAAGGCCGGGAGATTCCCCGCCGCGAACTGCGCGAAGTGCACCTGCCCACGGGCGGCGCCCACCAACCGGACCACGACGACGGCGATCCCAGCTACGTGCCGCTGGGTCTGCCGATGCTGGCCGGCCCCGGCGCCATCAGCCTCGTCATCGTGCAAAGCACCACCTCGGGACTCACCATCGTCGCCGCCGCCATCGTCGCCGTCATGGTGGTCACCATGCTGTTCCTGATGGCCGCGGCCCGCTTGCAAGGCATCCTGGGCGAAACCGGCACCCGCGTCATCACGCGCATCATGGGCATCCTCACCGTCGCGTTCGCCGTCCAATACGTGTTCGACGGCATCGACGGGTGGCTGGCCTAAGCCGTGACAGGGTTGGCCGCCACGATGCCTCGTGGCGGCCGCACACAGACGGCCGGACCATTGCACCGACACCCGTTCGGAAAGGACCCACTTGGTTCCGCACCCATACAAAGGCCAAGCGGGGTTGTCTAGGTCGCCCGTATGCAGTCTAAGCTGCGGTGGGAGCACACAAGAACGCTTGGAGGTCGCAAGTGTTCCCCGTGGCCGTTGTCACACAAGGCCCCGTGGCCTCAGTCCTCCCATGCGTCCCGCAGTTGCCGCGTGGCCAGTTCCTTGAGGGGCACGCCGGCGTTCTCTGCCCGGAACGGGCAGTAGCTGCACTGGTTGGGCTTGTCGCAGCAAAACTGCAAGCGCCGCACCTCGTCGCCGGTCTTGGGGGGCCGCCCCAGCCAGCGGTTCACGCTTCGCGGAGAATGAGGCGGCTGCGGGTGCTGGTGACGCCATCCTGGGCGCGGATGTCGTCGATCAACTCGTTGAGGCGGCCGGGGTCATGGCAGTCCGCCACGACGAGAATGTCTTGGTCGCCGGTCACTTCCCAGACGGCGTCGATGCCGTCCCAAGTCGCGATGGTCTCCGCCAAGGAGTTGGTGTCGCGGTTCTGCTCCACGCGCACCTCGATGAGGGCCTTGACGTGGCGCCCCGCGGTGCGGATGGTGAACTGGCGGATGATGCCCTCGTCCATCAGGCGCTTGACCCGGGCCCGGACCGTGCCTTCGCTCGTGCCGACCTCCTTGGCCAGGGCCGTGAAGCTCTCCCGTCCGTTGTCGCGCAGCAGCTGCAAGAGGCGCCGGTCCGTCTCGTCCACGCGCTGCGGATTCCGTGGCCCCCTTTGATGATTCCGTCATTTGGCCAACCGGCGGCGCACCTCGGGGCCCCGGGCGTACAGGCCCTCCGCCTCCAACTCCAAGACCGTCCGACGCGCATTTTCTGGACGCAACGGGCACAGCAAACACTCCGGCTCCGCGTGGCAGCACACGTCCCGGCGCAGGTCCCGCAGCGACGCCAAGCGACGCACCACCTCGTCGGCGTCCGCGTCCGGAGCCAACACCACGTCCACGTCCTTGCCGGCCTGCTGCACCGTCTCCACGCCCCGGATGCAGGCCGCGAACGCCGCGACATCGGGCCACTGCAAATGGGGAGCAATCGGCACGCTGCGCCCGGCGACGAGGAACGCCACGCCACGCCATCGCACCAAGGGTGCTTCCATCTGCCGGTGCGACATGGCTATGTGGGGGCCTCGTGTCGAGCGCACCATGCGAGGCTGGCTGGTCCTGCCCTTGATGTTCGTCGCCCTAGCGGGCTGCCTGGATGCCGA
>JBFKTF010000087.1:0-8283 GCA_041636435.1 Thermoplasmatota archaeon | reverse complement strand
GGCGGCCAAGGCATCTGGGTCCACGAGAACATCCTGTACTGGACGAACGGAGCGGACCTGTGGATTGCCGACGTCACCGACCCCGCCCACCCCGTCATGCTGGGCAACGTCACCGAGGTCGGTGCCCGCGACGTGGACATCATCGAATGGCAGGGCCGCACCTACGCTGCCTTGGCCGGTAGCGGCCGCGGCATGCACCTCGTCGATGTCACCGACCCGGCCATGCCGGAGTTCGTGACCACGGTGGACATGCCCAGCGCGGGCGTCCACAACCTGGCCGTCGTGCCGGGCACCCCCTACATCTACAGCAGCGGCGCCAGCGGCGTGCCGGGGGCCACCGGTGCCGCGCCGGACCGGGATGGCAAGATCGATGTCCTCGACATCACGGATCCCCAGAACCCGGTGGTCTCCACGTTCCTCATTCCCCCCGTGGTCGGCGAGACCGTCGTCGAATCCGACGGTTGCCATGACATCAGCGTGCGCAGCGACCTGGGCCTCGCGTTCTGTGCCGGCGGCGGCGGGCGCTACTTCGGTTCCGGCGGCGAGACGTTCATTTGGGACATCTCCGAGGACCCCCGCGACCCGGTCTGGCTCAGCGCCATCGACGACCCCCGCATCAAGTACCACCACCAGGCCTTCGCCAACACCGCCGGGGACGTGCTGATCCTGGACGACGAATACGTGGGCCCCTTGGTGGCCGGCGGGGCCAACAACTGCTTCGACGCCAACGTGCCCATGGTCGACGACGAGGACCAAATCCCCCTGGCCGCCGCGTGGCTGTACGACATCAGCGACCCCAGCGCCCCGGAACTGCTCGCCTTTGTCCAGAACCCGAGCGGCTGGAACGGCGATGGCGTGCCGCCCAACCCCGCCGAGGGCAATTGCGGCAGCCATTTCGGTGACCTGATTCAAGGTCAGGAAGCGTTCGTGATGGGCTGGTACGAAGGTGGCACCCTCATGGTGGACTTCAGCAACCCCGCCGACCCGGTGGTCGTCGACGTCCAACCCGCCGACCAGAGCCACTGGGACAGCCGCTACTGGAAGGGCCACATCTACCATGCAGGGGCAGATTTGGTGGTCACGCCCCTGATTTAGCACAGAAAATTCTATTGTGTTGGATGCTGGTCCGACCGGCATGCGCTCTGCACCAGTGTATGCACTCGCTGCCTTCGTGATCCTGGCTTTGTCCGGTTGCGTCACGGCGGACGAGTCGATCAAGATCGAATGCTCCGGCCACGGCGACAGCACGGGGGCCAGCCTTGCGGCGTACCCCAACATCCTGTCGCCTGCGGTCCAACCGACCCCAGCCGACCAGCCCCTGGTGTTGGGCACGCTCCTGCCCCTGACGGGTGACCTGGAGGCCTTTGGCCAGTCCATGGAGAAGGCCGCCACGCTCGCCATCGAGCAAATCAACGACGCCGGTGGCGTCAACGGCCACCCCGTCACCCTGGCCAAGGGTGACTCGAAGACCAGCGCCACGGAGGCCCCCACGGCCTTCAGTAGCCTCGTCAACGACGGCGTCATGGGCGTCGCCGGCGCCGCCAGCAGTGGTGTCACCGGTTCCGTCATGGACCTCGCCATCAGCAACGGCGTGTTCGTCTTCAGCCCCGCCAGCACCAGCCCGGCCCTGACGGCTCGCGAGAACGACGGTTGGTTTGCCCGCGTGCCCCCGAGCGACGCGTTGCAGGGTCAAGTCCTGGCCAGCCTCGTCTGGGACTCCGGCTGCCACGACGTCAACATCCTGGCCGTCAACAACGACTACGGTGTCGGCCTCGGCGAGGTCTTCCAGGCCTCCTTTGAAGCCAAGGGCGGCAGCGTCGGCGAGTTCGTCAAGTTCGACCCCGCCGGCACCACCTTCGCCAGCCAGGTCGAACAGGCCGGCTCCGGTGGCCCCGAAGCCATCATCTTCATCGGCTACCCCAACACGGGTGTCCAGATCATGAAGGAAGCCTTCCAAAAGGGCATCATGAACGACTCGGTGTTCTTCTTCAGTGAAGGCGTGAAGGACGAGGCCGGCTTCGTGCAGCCCATCGGCAAGACCAGCGACGGCGCCTACATCCTCGCTGGCCTGCGTGGCACCACCCCCGAATTCGGCACCCCCGAGGCGTTCAAGAGCGCCTACATGGCCCGCTGGAACGCGGAACCGACCCTGTTTGCCGCGGAGACCTACGACGCCATCATGGGCATGGCCCTGGCCGCGGCCTACGGTGGCGACAACAGCGCCGTCGAGATCAAGGAGAATCTCCGCACGGTCTGGAACGCCCCCGGCACCAAGTTCGATGCCCAAAGCCTGTCCGAGGCCCTGACCGCGGCCAGTCTGGGCCAGGACATCGACTACGTCGGTGTCTCCAATGACTTCGACCTGGACGAGAAGGGTGACCCCACCAGCGGTGTCTACTCCGTCTGGCGCGTCGAGGTCGACGGCAGCATCAGCACCGTCGAGTCCGGCATCAGCCCGTAAGGCCCCCGCCTTGCTCCTCTTCCCTTCTTACTCCTCTTCCATCTTGCGGCCGCCGAGGTACAATTCGGCGACCTCGTCGTCCTGCGCCAATTCGGCCGCAGGGCCTTGGAATCGGTTCCGTCCTTGATCGAGGACGTAGGCCCGGTCGCTGATGCGCAACGCTTCGCCCGCGTTCTGCTCCACCAACAGGATGGGGACTTGCGTGGCGATGCGGCGCACGGCATCGAAGACGCTGGCGACCAGGTTCGGGGCCAAGCCGGCCGAGGGCTCGTCGAGCAGGAGGAAACTGGGCTTGGCCATCAAGGCACGCGCCATGGCCACCATTTGGCGTTGGCCCCCGCTCATGGTGCCGACGCGTTGCTTCATGCGCGGGCGCAGGTCGGGGAACAACTCCAGCACCTCGTCCACGTCGGCCGCACCTCGTTCGGGGTCGGCGCCCATGGCACCAATCTCCAGGGTCTCCCGGACGTTGAGGTGGGGGAACACGTTGCGCAACTGGGGCACATACCCCACACCGCGGCGCACCAGGTCTTCGGGGGGCAACCCCGTGACGTCTTGGCCGGCGACGACGACGGTCCCATCGCGGATGTCCAACATGCCAAAGATGGCCTTCAGGACCGTGGACTGGCCGGCGCCGTTGGGCCCCAGCACCGTGACGACTTCGCCTTCGTCGACGTGGAGGTCGATGCCGTGCAGCACGTCCGCGGCTCCGTAACCGGCCACGAGTCCGGTCAGGCGCAGCACTTCAGCCAAGGTACGCCTCCCGGACGCGGGGATCGTCCCGCACCGTCTCGGCGTCCCCTTCGGCCAGTTTCTTGCCTTCGGCCATGACGACCACGTGGTCGCAGTGCCCGAAGACGGTGTGCATGTCGTGTTCGACGAGCAGCACGGTCATCCCATCGTCGCGCAGCGCTTCGATGCGCTCCATGATTTGCCCGCGCAGGGTCGGGTTGACTCCCGCCATGGGCTCATCCAGGAGCATCATCTGGGGTTTGAGCATCAATGCCCGTGCCAGGTCGACGAGCTTCTTCTGGCCGCCGGAGAGGTTGCCGGCGAATTCGTCGGTGAGTCGTGTGAGGCCGAAGAACTCGATGACATCGGCGGCGCGCTGGCGCAGTTCCGCTTCGGCGTGGGCAATCTTGCCACGGCGCAGGGCGCCCCAAAGCCGCTCGCCTTGTTGGCCTGCTTCGGCGAGCATGACGTTCTCCAGGACCGTCATGCGTTCCAGTGCGGATTCCAATTGGAACGTCCGCACCAGCCCGCGCGTGGAGGTCTTGTGAATGGGCCAGCCACTGATGTCGGTGCCGTCGAACGTGACGGTTCCCTCGCCTGCTTGGATGAAGCCGCTCAGGCAATGGAAGAACGTGGTCTTGCCTGCCCCGTTGGGGCCAATGAGGCCAGCGATTTGGCCACGGCGGACTTCGATGTCCATGCCGTCGACGGCGCGCACGCCGCCGAAGTGCTTCTTCACGCCGCTGGCACGCAGCAGCACGTCACTGTCCGACACGCATCTCCTCCCTGCGACCCATGATGCCCTGAGGGCGGAACCGCATGATCAAGACAAGCAACAATCCGATGAGCGCCACCTGTTCTGGCCCCGACGTGGAGGCCAGCCCGATGTCCTGCAAGATGGTGGTTTGGCGGGCCCCTTCGAAGAGGCCCCACACGATGGTGGCGCCGACGATGGCGCTGCGGGGGTTGCCCGCGCCGCCCACGACGACGATGATCCATGCATAGAATGTGAACAGTGGCAGGAACGCTTGCGGGGTCACGAAACGCACGGTCCAAGCCCAGAAGATGCCCGCAATGGCGGCGATGACTCCACCAACGGCGAGGCTCTGGACCTTGAACTTGAAGGGGTCCTTGCCCAAGGCGGCGGCGACGTCTTCGTTCTCGCGCAGCGCCTTCAGCACCCGACCCCAGGGACTGTGAATCAACGACCGCACCACCCAAAACATGCCGGCAAAGGTGGCTCCCAGCAAGACGATGAGGAGCGAGAAGTACGGATCCAGTTGCATGCCGATGCGTTCGAAGCCGTCGATGAACCGGCCCCACCACCCGTCCACCAGAGCCGATGAGCCGGGCATGCGCACGGAGAGGCCTTTCGGGCCGTTGGTGAGCCAGACCTCGTTGTTCCAGACCTGGCGCAGAATCTCCGCGGCCCCGATGGTGACGATGGCCAGGTAGTCCTCGCGCAACCGCAGCGTCGGGAGGCCAAGAATCAAGGCCATCACGATGGCCAAGGAGGTGGCCACGACCACGATGAGCAGGATGGCGCCCAGGGCCACCACAAAGCCGGCTTCGTCCCAGTTGGGGCCATAGCGCCACGACAGCACCGCGGCGGTGTACGCGCCCGTACCGAGGAATGCCACGTGGCCGAAGTTGAGCAGGCCGGTCTGTCCAAACTGCAACTCCAATCCCGTGGCGAAGAACGCCCAGACCAACATGGTGAGCAGCACGGACTGGAGGTAGCGCCAGCCGATGCCGGCGATGAAGCCGTCCCGGGCGGCGCGGTCGCCGTTGTAGCTCAGGATGCTCAAGACGAGGAACACGGCAACGATGACGGCGGCCACGAGAAACCACTCGCGGCGCGCCCGGGGCATTGCCTTCCAACGTTGCTTCCAATCGCTCATCGGGCCACCCCCAGGATGCCTTGTGGCCGCACCAGCATGGTCACGATGAGGATGGCAAAGCCGACCGCGAAGCGGTAGCCGCTGTCGGGCAGCCAGGCCACGCTCACTTCCATGGCGATGGAGATGGTCATGGCGCCCAGCAAGGCACCGTAGATGCTCCCCACGCCGCCCAGGATGACGGCGGCGAAGATGGGCAGGATGAGTTGCCAGCCCAGGTTGGTGTTGATGTTGATATTCAGCGCCAGCAGGATGCCGGCCAGAGCCGCCAAGGCCCCCGAGAGGAGCCAGACGTAGACCACCATGCGGTCCACGTCGATGCCGCTGATGCGGGCCAAGGACGGGTCGTCGCTGACGGCGCGCAGGGCCTTGCCGAACCGGGTGTGTTTGAGCAGGAGGTGGATGCCGACGATGACGAGCGCCGCCACCACGAGCGTCCAGATTTGCACCGTCGTGATGCGGAAGCCGAACAACTCCATGGGGGGTTGGATGGGTCGATCGTAGCTGTGGATGCTGGTCCCGAAGACCAAGCCCAAGGTGTTGCGGATCAGCAACGCCAGCCCGATGCTGGTGATGATCATGGTCACCACGCCCGCGCCTTGGGTGCGCAGGGGGCGCCAGAGCACGCGGTCCAGGCCGGCCAGGAACGCGGCGGTCCACACCAGGGACAACACGCCGCCTAGGACGAATCGCGTCCCAAGGCGCGCCTCGGCCACGCCCGGCATGAACGACAACAGCAACAGGACGCCCGCAATGCCGGCCACGCCCATCATCTCGTTGCGGCGCAAATGCCGTGGGCGCCAGCGGTCGTAGGCCAACCAAGCCAGCAAGACCACCGCCGTCACTTGCGCCGCCCGGCTGGCGGCACCAAGATCGTAGAACGAATTGAAGGCGAAGACAAGGTACGCCCCCAGGGTCAACAGGTCGCCGTGGGCGAAGTTGGACAGTTTGAGGATTCCGTACACCAGCGTCAGGCCGATGGCGGCCAAGGCGATGATGCCGCCAAAGACCACTCCATTGAGTGCGAAGCCGATGAGCGTCTCGAAAGTCGCCACCATGGACGGCATGGGGCTGCTGGGCTCAATACTTTTCGCTGCCCCAAAGGATATGGTCCACCCTCCGAGTGCCCCGTCATGGTCACGTTCCAAGACTTCACCGACGGCCTGGCTGCCTTGCCCGGATGGCAGCGCGCTCTCCTGTCGGCGGCCGTCATCGTCATCGTCGGCTACTTGTTCATGCGCTTTGGACGCGCTCTGGTGCGCGCCGCCATGGTGCGCAACAAGCACATCGACGCCACGCTGACCCAGTTCGTCATGGCCGTGATCTCCTCCGTGGGCTGGATTGTCATCATCGCGGCCGTCCTCGTCTATTCGGCGGGGGTCGATTTGACCGCGATGTTGGGGGGCCTCGCCATCGGCGGCTTCGTCATCGGCTTCGCTCTCAAGGACACCCTGGGCAACCTAGCCGCCGGGGTCATGTTGCTGTTCTACCGCCCCTTCAACCTGGGAGATACGGTCACCATCAGTGGCGAAACAGGCGACGTCATGTCCTTGGGCATGGCGTTGACCACGCTCAAGGTGGCCGACGGGCGCATCGTGACGCTGCCCAATGGCAACGTCCTGGGCTCCTCCATCACCAACCACACGCGCCACCCCATGCGCCGCGCCGATGTCTCTGTTGGCATCTCGTACGACGACGACATCGATGCCGCCGTGAAGGCCATCCTGGAAGCGGTCGGGCAGGACGCCCGGGTCCTGGCCGATCCTGCGCCCAGTGTCCGCATCGCCGCCCTGGGGGCCAGCTCCGTCGACCTCATGGTCCGCCCCTGGGTCAACACAGGCGACTTCTGGCAAGCCAAGGCGGATTTGCACGCCACCGTGAAGCGCGCCGTCGAAGCCGCCGGCTGCACCATCCCGTACCCGCAGCAAGACGTCCACATCATCTCACAGCCATGACCAAGTAGTCCACCTCGAGTGGGGGTTGTGTGGCGAAGCACGTCCTCGTGAGCGGCAAGGTACAGGGCGTGTGGTTCCGCGAGTCCACCCGGGAAGCCGCCGAACGTTTCGGCGTCTCCGGTTGGGTCCGCAACCTGCCGGATGGCCGCGTGGAGGTGATGGCCGCCGGGCCCCCGGACGCCGTGGACCGCCTCGTGCAATGGTGCCACCACGGACCATCCAAGGCCCGCGTGGATGCCGTCGAGGTGGCGGACACCGACGAGGACGTGGCCTCCGGGTTCACCGTCAAACGCTAGGGCCCCACGACACGGCTCAAATAGACGCACTCCTGGTCGAGACCATGCGTGCGTGGCTTCTTGCCGTTGCAATGATCACGATTGGCCTCTCCGGCTGTGCCTCCAGCCCCGACGGAGTCGGCGCCTTGGACGAAGCCCCCGAGTTCGTCCCCGGTGCGCTGGAAGACGCCCTCGCGGCGTGGCTTGCCGGCAACGAGAGCGCCAACCTGGAGCTCATCGGGCACTTCCCCCAGAGCGCCGCCGAGATCGATGCCTGGGAAGACCACTTGGCCGTCTGGTCCGGTAGCAACGTCTTGATTCTGCACCGCCAGGACAAGGGCGGCGTCATGGAGTTCAGCGAAATCAGCGCCATCGGTGGCACCGGCTCCAAGGACGTCAAGTGGAGCGACGACGGCGACTGGCTGTTCATCGGCAACGACGAACAAGGCAGCAACGGACCGCTGGGCCCCACCGGCCGCAACGGGGGCTTCTACGTCTACCACGTCGCCGACAAGGCCACGCCCGAGCGCACCCACTTCCTGCCCGTCGGCCCCACCCGCGGACCCCACATGGTGTTCTATCACCAGGCCGCCGACGGCACGGAAATGGTGCTGGGTGCCAACGGCGACATCAGCATCAACACCTTCGACCGCAGCACCGGCCACCTCACCGAGGCCAGCCGCTACGCGCCCAACTACGTCACCGACGTGGACCGTCACCCGGACCGGCTGGACGCCTACTACCAGGTCTACGCCCACGACATGTTCGCCATGACGGACAACGTCACGGGTCAGGAACTGATGTACGTGGCCAACTGGGACGCCGGCCTCCGCATCGTCGACATCACGGACCCCCACGGCATCGCCGAGCTGGGTGCCTGGAACGACTGGCCGGAGGGCCACAGCGGCAACCTGCACACCGTCGCCACGGAATGGATTGGCGAACGCCGCATCACCGTCGGG
>JBFKTF010000086.1:0-8330 GCA_041636435.1 Thermoplasmatota archaeon | reverse complement strand
CCTGCTCGAGTCGGCCACCACGACGAGCTAAGGGCCTCGCCCGCCGCCCTACGAGGCGGTTCCCTCTTCTTGCGCCACATACAGGTGGCGCCTCACTCTTGGCACCAGGGCCATCCGCACCGCGATGCGGGTGACCTCGGTGCGGTCCATGCGGCCATCGCTCAGGTACCCAATGGCGCCGGTGGTCCCCCCGATGCGGGGGTCGCCCGCCACGGGCCCGACGATGTCGCTGATCATCTCGCCTTGCAGGGCCCGCTTGGTCACCCAGTCCGGGTAGCGGAACGCGGGGCCCCAACCATCGGTCTCGTCGCCCAGGCGATCCTGGATCACGCAGGCTTGCACGTCGTACCAGGCGCCGCCGGCGGGGTCCTGGTTGAGTCCCGCCTCCACGCCCACCGCGTAATCGGCTTCGGGCCACGCCGCAAAGGCCGCTGTGGCGCGGTGGCGGGCGCCCGCCAGGGTCTCGTCTTCGCGGGGTTGTTCCGGAACACCGGACTCCACGCCATGGCCTTCGACGGCGATGGGGCAATGCAGGAAGGAAGCAAACTCTTGCTCCACCGCGGCGACCTTGACGGGATTGGCGCTGCCCACGGCGACCCGCACCGGCGTCAAGCGCCGCCCATCGACATCGATGTCCCCGGCGGCGATGCGGGTGCTGCTGATGGCCAACAAGTCGTCGGCCAACACGTGATCGACCACGTGAATCGCCAAGGGCACGAGCCCCGCGGTTTCCCGCGTGGAGTTGATGCGACGGGCACCCACGATGGTCTCGGGGCTCACGACGATGGCGTCGTAGTCGCCCGATGCCGCCGGACCGCTGGGCTCGGACAATGGACGCACCACGGCGTCCACGTCGAAGACCTCCAGGAACCGCTGCACGGCCACGATGCGCTCCTCCACGGGAGGCACGGGCCGATCCGGCCGGTCGGCGAGCTCGCCGTTGGTGACCCCCACAAAGAGATGCGAGCCCAATGACGCCGCTTTCTCCAGGAGTGCCTTGTGTCCGGCATGGAACGGATGGAACGTGCCCCCCAAGCAGACCCGCACAGTGTGGCCAGCGCGTTGTTCCGTTTCATCGCACCGGTGCCATGAAAGCCACCACGGGAATCGAGGGGCGTGGAGTACAAGCTGGCCGTCATCGGTTGCGGCAACATGGGTCAGGCCATCGTGCGTGGCCTCGTGCACGAAGGCTGGGCCCAGAAGGACGAGATCATCGCCACCAACCCGGACCCAGAGAAGGCCCAGGCCCTGGGGCGGATGCTGGGCATTGCCACCGACACGGACAACACGGCCGCCGCCAAGCGCGCCCAAACCATCCTCTTGGGCGTGAAGCCCCAACTCATCAAGTCGGCCCTGCGCGACTTGCGCGGCCACATCAAGCCGTCCCAGCTGGTCATCAGCATCGCCGCCGGCATCAGCACGCGCTTCATCGAATACTACACCGGCGACGCTCCCGTGATCCGCTGCATGCCCAACCTCGCCGTCACCGTGGGGATGGGCGCCAGCGCCATGTGCGTGGGGCACAACGTGGAGCAGACCCACGTGGACCAGGCGCGCAGCATCTTCAGCGCCGTCGGCACCGTGGAAGTGGTGCCCGAGAATCTCATGGACGCGGTGACGGGCCTCAGTGGCACCGGCCCGATGTACGTCTTCCACATGCTCGAAGCCCTGAGCGACGCCGGCGTCAAGTGTGGCTTGCCGCGCGACGTGGCCACCCGCCTCGCCATGCAGACCCTGCGCGGCAGCGCCCGGCTGGCCCAGACCAGCGACGAACACCCTGCGGCCCTCAAGGACCAGGTCACGAGCCCCGGCGGCACGGCCATTGCGGCGCTGCACGTCCTGCGCAAGGAAGCCTTCAGTGCCATCATCATGGACGCCGTCGAAGCGGCGACCAAGCGCAGCCACGAACTCGGCGAATGAGCCAAGCCTTTCAACCGGCCCCGCGTCGCGCGGCCTGCGCCAGCGTGGCTTAGTGGTATAGCAGCGGTCTTGTAAACCGCAGGTCGGGGGTTCAAATCCCTCCGCTGGCTCTTTTCCTTCCTTGGCTGGGGCGCGCCGCGACGCGACGTTCCCGTAGCGCTCATATACGACCCCCAAGTCGGCCGGCTTGTCCCTCCGGGGGCCGCGAAGGCAGCTGCCTCACCGCGCACCATCCGCCGCTGTGGCTTAGAGGTATAGCACGTCCTTGGTAAGGACGGGGTCGCGTGTTCGAATCACGCCAGCGGCTCTTTGGACCCCCCGGGGTCATTCTTCCCCCAAACCATCGCCCAGCGAGGGCTCCAACAGGAGAGAACTGGCCCGCTTTGCGTGAGGACGGCGCCTGAACACTTATGGAGCAGAGGCCATTGGAACCACCAGAATGGTCGCGACCGTGGACGATCTGTTCCAGACGATTCGCTCGAACCCGTTCATCGACGGGATTGGGTACTTCATCGAACTCACGACCCGAGAGCCCCTGCGCAGCCGCGACGTGGAACGCGTCACGGACCGGATGCAGCAGGATTTCTGTGCCCACAGCCAGGCGAGCCTGGAGGGCCAGAACGTCTTGGGTCTCGATTTCCATGAGCACATCCTGACCCAGGGCGAGGACGCCGAGCATTTCCTGTCGGCGCTGGAGTTGTTGTTGCGCCACGTGGAGCGCGACTTCGGCATCGACCACATGTGCATCGAGTTCCAGTTCGATTTCAGCCGGGCCCGCGTGGCACGCAAGGAAATCGACGACTTGCTACGCCCCTAGGCCAGCAACGCCTTGACGGTCTCGTAGACGTCCCGCCGCCACAGGAAGCCCCAGTGGGTCGTGGTGGGGATGCGGATGGCGCGGCTGCCGGGCAATTTGCTGTTGTGGCTGGGCACGACGATGCCGTCGATGGGGCTCCACATGTTGTAGATCTCCACGCCTTCGGGAATGGCTCCGGGGCCATTGATCTCGTCGAGGAAGTGGCTTCCAGGCCGCGTCTGGCGCGCAATCGTGGCCAGTCCGCTGAGTGGTGGCCCGATGAGCCACGAGAAGTAGGTCCCTTGGTGGGGTGAGCCCATGGTGACGAGGCGGCGCACGTGCTTGGCGCCGTCTAGGTACATCATGTAGTACCTGGCCACGAGGCCGCCGGCGCTGTGGCAAATCAGGTCCACCTTGTCGGTGTCGTTGGCTTGCAAGGCGCCGTCGATCTTGTCTTTGAGGTAGCGCGCCGCGATGCGCATGTCCCCCAGCATGCCATAGGGCAACACGCAGTCGTGGTAGCGGATGCCGTCGTGCTGGAGCCGGCGCTTCATCACGTTCCAGTAGATGTGGCGTTGGCCAAGGATGCCATGGACGAGGACGACGGGCGGGCCCACGCGCGGCGGACCGCGGCCAGAAGAAGAACGGTTGCGTTGCGCGAATCCGGCCAACAACGGCTATGTGATGGAATCGATGGCACCGGCGTTGATCATTGCGCCTCTGGACGATTGCCCGCCGCCACATGAGGCCCATGCCCGCTTGGCGGCCCGGTTCGACACCACGTTCTTGCTGGAGAGCCGGGAGGGCCCGGAGCGCATCGCGCAGTTCTCGATTCTGGGCTTCGACCCCGTGGGCACGGTGCGCTTGGATGGCGCCCTCCACGTGGATGGTGCGTTGCCGGCGCCCAGCAGCGACCAGGACCCCATCGAGTACCTGCGCCGCATCGACGCATTCTACCGGCTCGACGACCACACCTTGCCCTACGTGGGGGGCTTGGTGGGCAGCATCGGGTACGACTTCGTGCGGACCCTCGAACCGATTCTGGAGCGCGACGGAGCCGACTGGCCCCGGTTCCTGTTTGGCGTCTACTTGGATGGCATCGTCTACGACCACCAAGCGGGGCGCGCCACGTACGTGAGCCGAGGCCCGGATCGCCGCGACGCATTGCATGCCGCCTTGGCGACGCCGCCGCCACAACGCACCTTCCGACCCGGCCCCATCCAAAGCGACGTGGACCAGGACACCTTCGAGGCCCGCGTCCGAGACGCCCAGGAACAAATCCGCGCGGGCGAAGCATTCCAAATCGTGTTGAGCCGCGCGTTCCACGGCGACTTCGATGGTGACCCTGGGGCGGTCTACGATTGGCTGCGCGACGCGGCGGCGGTGCCCTACCTGTTCCACCTGCGGTTTGGCGGCGCCGACCCGGTGCACCTGCTCGGGGCCAGCCCCGAGGGCCTCGTGCGGGTCCGCTCGGGCGTCGTGGAGACATTCCCCATCGCGGGCACGCGACCCATCACGGGCGACGCACGGCGCGACGAAGCCGCTGGTCAGGAGCTCTTGGCCGACCCGAAGGAGACCGCAGAACACGCCATGCTGGTGGATTTGGCCCGCAACGACATCGGACGCGTGGCGGCCCCGGGCAGTGTGCACGTGGCGGCGTACCAAGAACTGCACCGGTTCCGCACCGTGCAACACATCGTCAGCCACGTGCAAGGCACCCTCAAGGACGGGGCCGATGCCTGGTCCGCTTTGGCCGCCGTGTTCCCTGCGGGCACCTTGAGCGGGGCCCCCAAGGTCCGCGCCATGCAGATCATTGACCGCCTCGAATCGCGCCCCCGCGGCCCATACGGTGGAGCCGTTGCTTATGCGAGCTTCAATGGCGACTTCGATTCCTGCATCACCATCCGCTCCATGAGCACCCACCAAGGACGCCTGACGGTGCAGGCGGGGGCCGGCATCGTCCACCGCAGCGACCCCACGGCCGAGTGGGAAGAAACGCGCCACAAAGCGGGGGCCATCCTCGAGGCCTTGGCGGGTCTTGGCGCGGAGGTGCCGTCGTGACGATCCTGGTGGTGGACAACTACGATTCGTTCACCTACAACCTGGTGCAAGGGCTGCAGAAGGCCGGCGCCCGCGTGGAGGTGTTCCGCAACGACGCCATCGACCGCGACGGCGTCGCCGCGCGGCGCCCTTCCGGCATCGTCCTGAGCCCCGGCCCCGGCTCGCCGGCCATCGACGCCGACTTTGGGGTCTGCAAGGACCTGATTCTGAACCCCATCGACGCGCCGATGCTGGGCATCTGCCTGGGGATGCAGGGCATGGCCCACCACACCGGGGGACGCGTGCAACGCGCACCCGAAGTGGTGCATGGCGAGGCGCGGTCGTTCCATCGCGTCGACCACCCCATCTTTGCCGGCTTGCCCGACACCATCGTCGTGGGGCGATACCACAGTCTATGCGTCGACCCCGCCATCCCCAGTGCATGGCGCAGCCTCGGCTCGACGGACGACGGCGTCCTCATGGGCATCGCCCACCGGGAGCGCCCCTGGACCGGCTTGCAGTTCCATCCCGAGTCGATTCTCAGCCCCGACGGGCAGACCATCCTGGAAAATTGGCTGGAGACCACATGAGCGACGATTTCCCCCGCACCTTGGACCGCCTGCTGGGCGGTGCCGCCCTCGACGAAGAAGCCGCCGAGGCCATCATGGACCAGGCGCTGGACGGCCAACTAGGCCCCGAACGCCTGGCCGCCTTGCTCACCGCCATGCGCGCCCGCCCCGTCAGCGCCGACGAACTGGTGGGCTTCGCCCGCAGCATGCGCCGCCACGCCCACCAAATTGCGACCGACGGACCGTCCCTGGACAACTGCGGCACCGGCGGTGCCTCCGTCAAGACATTCAACATCAGCACCGCCGCGGCCTTCGTGTTGTCCGCCGCCGGCATCCAGGTCGCCAAGCACGGCAACCGCAGCGTGACCAGGCCCAGTGGCAGCGCGGACGTGTTGGAACGCGCCGGCGCGGACCTGTCCCTGGGCCCCGACGGCTGCCAGCGCGTGCTGGACGACGCCGGCATTGCGTTCCTGTTTGCGCCCACATTCCACCCCGCGATGAAGTACGCCGGCCCCGTCCGGCAAGCACTGGGCATCAAGACCGTCTTCAATCTGCTGGGCCCCCTATGCAACCCCGCGGGCGCCTCCATGCAAGTCATCGGCGTCTACGACCGTGGCCTCATCGAACCCATGGCCGAGGCCTTGGCGCGATTGGGCTGCAAGCGGGGGGCCGTCTTGCACGGCGAACCCGGCACCGACGAAGCCACACCCCTTGGCCCGGTGCACATCGCGTGGATCCACGACGGCAGCGCCGAGGAGCCCCACACCATCGACCCCAGTGACGTGGGCATCACCCCGTGCAGCGCCAACGAGATTGCACCGGTCGCCGCCGAGGACGCCCCCACCGTGTTGCAGGCCATCCTGGCCGGAGAGGACCTGGGACCCCGCCACGAGGCCGTCGCGTTCAACGCCGGCATCGCCCTGGTGGTCGCAGGCCACGCCCGCGACGTCCGGGAAGGCGTCCAGCAAGCCAAGGACATCCTGGCTTCCGGCAGCGGCATCGGTAAATGGAACGCCTTCATCGAAGCCACTCAAGGATGAGCGACCGAACCGACGCCGACAAGCCGGCGATTCTGCAAGAGACCGAATTCGTGGTGGAAGAAGGCATCCTCCACCGCGTCTTCCGCACCGGCGCCATCTGGATGAACAAGCTGTTCTTCAGCGCCGCGTTCCTCTGGATTCTCTGGCTCCTCATCGGGGCCTCCCAAGGCCTTCAGGACTGCTCCGAGGGTCTGCCCCCCGCCGGTGAGAACAACACCGACCTGCCCATCGTGACCGAGGGCACATGCAGCGTCTTCCTGACGCCCACCAGCAAGTACCTGGGCGCGATGACGGTCATCGCGTTCATCCTCAGCATCGCCTCGGGCCTCCTGGGCCTGGTGGTGGGCAAGCGCGTCATTGAGACGACCCGCGCCGCCGACGAAGTGGGCGCGGAAGAGCGCCTGGAGGACGAGGACCAGTGAGCCGTCTCGACGCGTTCCTGGCCGCGGCCAAGCAGCGCGTCGCCGACGGCTACTACCACCGCGAGGGAACGCCCCTGGTGGGCCAAGACTTCACCGAGGCCCTGCGCGGACCCTTGGCGCTCGTGGCGGAGATCAAACCCGCCTCCCCGAGCGCTGGCCGCCTGCTGCGCGAACCCGTGCCACAAGTCCTGGCCGAGCTGACTCAAGCAGGCGCGGCGGCATTCAGCGTCCTGACCGACCCGGACCACTTCGACGGCAGCTTGGACAACCTGCGCCTCGCCGTCCACACGGGCAAGCCCGTGCTGATGAAGGACTTCATCGTGGACGAGGTGCAATTGGATTGCGCCGCCCACCATGGCGCCTCGGCGGTGCTGCTCATCGAGCGCATGCTGGACCCAGCACGCCGCGAACAATTGGTGCGTGCCGCCCACGAACGCGGCCTGCAAGTGTTGCTGGAAATCCACGACGCCAACGACTGGGCGACGGCCAAGTCCAGTGCCGCCGACGTCATCGGCGTCAACAGCCGCGACCTGGAGTCCTTCGAATTGGACAACATGCGGCAAATCCAGATGATTCGCCGCGTCGTCGCGGCCGGCCGCGTCGCCATGGCGTTGTCCGGCATCAGCAACCGCATGGATCGCCGCCAAGCGCAAGAAGCCGGCGCCGCCGCCGTGCTCGTGGGCACCGCCTTGATGCGCCATCGCGACCGGCGCCTGGCCCTGCGCGGCATCCGGCGCTCGTTGGTGAAAATCTGCGGCATCACCAGCGAAGACGACGTGGCCGCCGCAGCCGCCACCGGCGCCGACTTGGTCGGCTTCATCGTCCACGCCCCCAAGAGCCCCCGGCAAATCCACGTGCCCAAGGCCGCCCGCTTGGCCATGCGCGCCCGCGACCTGGGCGTCACGCCCGTGATGGTGACCACCGAACCCGACGCCGAAGCGGTGCTGCGCGCTGCTGCGGCCATTCGACCCGCCTACGTGCAATGGCATGGATTCGAGACCGGCATGCGGGAACGCCTCCACGCATTGGGCGTCGGCCTGCTCGTCGCCGTGGGGCCCCAAGACGAGGTCCCCGAGGACGTGGATGGACTCGTCCTGGACGCCGCCCGCCCGGGCAGTGGAGAGACCCACGACTGGAGCGTCGCCCGCATCACCTGCCAACGCCGCCGCGACACCCTCACCTTCATCGCCGGCGGATTGGACGCCGAGAACGTGCGCGACGCCTTGGCGGTGTCCAGCGCATGGGGCTGCGACGCCAGCAGCCGCCTGGAACGAGAACCAGGCCGCAAGGACATCAGCAAGATGACCGCATTCATCGCCTCGGCGCGGCTATGAGCCAACCCAACGAACGAGGATACTTCGGCGACTTCGGGGGCCGCTGGGTCGCCGAGACCCTCATGCCCAACCTCCTCGAAATCACCAAGGCGTTCTCCGAAGCGCGCAACGACGAGGAGTTCATGGCGACATGGCGCGAGTACCTCACCCATTACGGGGGCCGCGCCACGCCACTTTACCGGGCCGACCGGCTGACCGCGCATTGCGGG
>JBFKTF010000085.1:0-8458 GCA_041636435.1 Thermoplasmatota archaeon | reverse complement strand
GGGGTGGCTCTTGACCAGGCCCGCCTCATCGAAGAGGGCGCCCGCCACGTCGTCGAGCGGCTCGTCTTCGACGTCGGCACAGCCAGCAAAGGTGACCGCCGCCAAGACGGCGACGACCGTGAACATACGCACACGCATGCGCGGCCATCGAAGGGGACCGCATTTGGGCGTTGCTGTGCCCGGGTCGCGCAAGCGCGTCAAAGGGAGAAGAAAGGGAAGAGGATGCCCAAGGGGCCTACTCGTACTGAGCGGCGTCCTTGATCACGGGCACGTACGAGACAATCATGCGGCGGCAGCAGAAACGCGTGAGGCCGGTGGCGTCGAGCGCCTCCTTGTCCTCTTTGCCGGCCGCGATGGCCTCCTTGTAATGCTCGTAGGCAGAGCCGACGACGGTGCCGCAAGTGAAGCAGCGGACAGGGATCATCATGAGACGATCACCTGTACGACTTCTGGCGCTTGGCGCGAGCACCGCGGCCCATCGGCTTCTTGGTCTCCTTGACACGGGTGTCGTTGACCAAGAGCGTCCGGTCGTAGGCCAGGTACTGCTGCTTGAGCTCGTCGTCGTTCGTGTACTCGACAATGCCACGGGCGATGGCGGTGCGAATGGCGTCCGCCTGGCCCATGATGCCGCCACCGTCGACGGTGACCTTGATGTCGAGCTTCGTCGCCTTCTTGCCGGCGATGAAGAGGGGCTCCTCGATCTTGAGGCGACCCAGTTGGGTGCCGTAGACGTCGAGGGGGACCTTGTTGATGCGCACCTTGCCGGTGCCCTTCATCACGGCCGCACGGGCGACGGCGGTCTTGCGCTTGCCGCTGGTGTTGATCACTTTCTTGGCCATGATTATTCGCTCCTGTCGGGGCTGCCCAGGAACCGGGCGAGTTCAGAGACGGTCATGAAGCTGCGGGCCTCGCGCTTGGCGCCGTCCACCGAGATGGTGTCCTGGCCGGCGAGTTCCTTGGGGACGCCGATGTACGCCTTGATGCGCTTGTAGGCGGCGCGACCGGCGGGCTTCTGGTAGGGAAGCATGCCGCGGACGGTGCGCTTCACGATGAGGTGGGGTTCGCGGGGGAAGAACGGACCCTTGCGGCTCGTACCGACTTCGCGCTTGAAGCGGTAGCGGGCCTGGATGCTCTTCTTGCTGGCGCCCGTGATGATGGCCTGCTCGGCGTTGACGATGTGGATCGTCTCGCCGTTCTTGGCGCGCTTGGCCACGTCGGTGGCCATGCGGCCGAGAATCAGGCCCTTGGCGTCGATGACGACGGTGGCGTCGCTGCTGGGCGCTTCGCCACCTTCAGTGTACTTTGCTCCGGACATGATTCACCCGAGGATCCTGCACTTCTCGCCCTTGGGGAATTGGCTGATGCCTTCCTTCAGGGTGAGGACCTTTCCACCCGCCGCGGCGATCTTGGCCTTGGCGGAGGCACTGGCGTTGTAGCAGACCACGGTGGTGGCCTTCTCAAGATCACCACTGCCCAGCAGCTTGCCGGGCACAATGATGTTCTCTCCGTCCCGCGCGTACGCGGCGATCTTGCTGATGTTGACCTGCGCCCAGTTACGAGACGGACGCTCCAAGCGGAGCGCGATGTCTCGCCAGACGGGTGCCTCGTTCTCGCGGCCGGCGGCCTTGAGGTCCGAGATCAAACCCATGAGCGCAGGATTCGTCTTGATTCCTGCCATGTTTGTCTGACTCCTTCGACATGACGTCTTGCGACGCCAAGGCGGCCGACAAGGGTCCGATATTAAAGCGATGGGGTGGCGCCCTCGGAGGGCTACGCGCCGTAGCCATCGATGCCCAAGCGTTGGCGCAGCCACGTGGGCGGGTTGAACGCCAGGTAGATGGCCAAGGAGGCGGCCAGCGCGATGAGGGGTGCCACGATGCGCCAAGCGGTGGCTTCGGCGAACTCGGTTTGGCCGACAACGAGGCTGCTACCAAACCAGATGACCAATGCGTTGGCGACGACCGCGATGCGGAAGCGCTGGGTGCGCCCGGGGGCTTTGAAGAACAGCGAGAAGTAGGCCAGGGCGGCCACGATGATGGGCACGATGAGCAACAAGCCCAGCACCTGGGCGAACGTCGAGTCGCTCAGGTCGTTGTCGTAGACCACGTCGGTGCCGAAGGGGCCAGACTCCAAGCCGGCGGGCTGGGATGCCGCAATGAAGTACAGGATGGCCACGAAGTACAGCGTGTATCCAGCCGCAATGGGCACCCAGGCGCCTCGTTTTCCTGTGTACAAGTACACCAGGTAATACATCAGGGCGGCCAGCGCCACGACGATGGAGAGGAGGATGCCCTGCAAGTACGCAAGGAACATCGGCAGCGACCAGCCCAGGGTGTGGCTCACGCCCCAGTCGATGAGGCTGCCGCCTTGCAAGAACGCCAACGCGAACCACCACGCGGCGAAGCTGTTGGCGGCCAGACGGCCTGGGCCTTGGGGGCGGCGCTTGAGCACGATGCGGCCCACGAGGATGTATACGGCGGCCATCAGGGCATTGAGTGCTGTGACGGCGAGGCTGACGGTGCTGTCGGCCATCAGATCAACTCCCTCAGGCGCTCGGCCAGGGGCCCCGTGACCAATGGGCTCGGGGCGACGGTCTTCGTCTCCAGGGAGGGGGTGCTGGCGGTGGCCAGCGGTAGGGTGAATCGGAACGTGGAGCCTTGGCCGCTGCCGGGGCTGCTGGCTTCAATGACGCCGTCGTGTTGTTGGATGATGCCGCGGCTGATGTAGAGGCCCAGGCCAGTGCCGGGGATGGCGGTGGTTTCCGTGTCGTGGACGCGGCTGAAGGGTTCGAACAGGGCATCCAGTTGGCTCCGTGTCATGCCCAAGCCGCTGTCTTTGATCGAGATGCTGGCGTCGTCCCCGTCGACGGCGATGGCCACGTGCACACGCCCGCCTTCCGGCGTGAACTTGATGCCGTTGCTGACCAGGTTGTACAGGACCTGGAGGATGCGGCGCGGGTCGGCTTCCACCATCACGTGCCCCGCGCTGTCGAGGTGCAGTTCGACGCCGACGCCGCGAGCGGTCTCTTCGTAGCTCTGCACCGCTTCTTGGGCCAACGCGACCAGGTCGGTCTCTTCCTTCTCGACGTTGAGGTGCCCGCTCTCCAAGCGCGCCACGTCGAGGATGTCGCTGACCAGCATGGCCAGCCGTTCCACGTTGCGCTCGAGCACGTCCACCGCCTTCTGCTGGCGCTCGGATAGCCCGCCAAGGCTCTGGCTGCGCAGCAAGTGCACCTGCAAGCGCAAGGGCGTCAGGGGCGTGTTCAGCTCGTGGGCCGCGGTGTTGAGCAGCTGCGTCTTGAAGTTGTTCAGCTGCTCGAGGCGCTCCACTTCGCTGTCCCGTTCGAGGGTGGCGGCGTCGCCTGCGGCCTCGGACGTGGGGCGGATGGCGATGACGCGCACGTCGCGGCCGTCCTCGGGGTGGTGGATGGCGTTGATGATGACGGGAACCTCTTGCAGCTCGTCGTCCAGCAGCGTGGTCTTGTAGGGTCCGCTGCGGCGCTCCCGCATGCGTTGCTGCATCGCCTCTTGTTCGTGCTCGGGGACAAAGCTTGTCAGCTGGGCACCTCGGAGCGCGTCGGCCGAACGGCCAAACAGACGTTCGGCTGAGCGGTTGACGTCGAGGATGCGGCCGTTCTCGTGGACGACGAACGCGTCCAGTGCCGCTTCGAATGCCAAGGCGTGGAAGGAGCGCAGCTCGTCGCCTTCCTCGGAATGAGCTGATGCCATCCGTCCCATGGGACTCGGCGTGGGCTTCTAAATCGCTGCGCCCGGGCACCTGGGCCCGAACGGACGGTTTGGGGCCTGAGGTCCAGTCGGGCCCCACGTCCGCTGGCCCTTCCGGTATTTTTTCCCAACGAGCCTAAAAAGAACCTGGGGGATGGCCTATAAGCCCCGAACGGCGATGGTTGGATGTCCATGCACCCTTTGAAAGCCAGCGATGAACAACGAGTGCGCCAGATTCTTCTGGTGGACGACGAGCCCGACATTTTGGACTCCCTCAAGGAGCTCCTGGAGGCGGCGATTCCCAACGTGGAGGTCTTGACGGCCCCTTCCGGCGAAGACGCCCTGGAAGTGCTTGGACAGAACCACGTGAAGATCCTGGTGTCGGACTTCAAGATGCCCGGCATGAACGGCATGGAACTGCTGCGCGCCGCCAAGGAGCAGGCCCCCAGCGTGCCCCGCGTCCTCATGACGGCCTTCCCGGACTTGCAAATCGCCATCCAAGCGATCAACGAGGCCGCGATTCAGAACTTCTTCACCAAGCCCCTGGACCCGGACGAGGTGTTGCGCGTCGTCACGGACATGCTCGAACACCGGCAATCCACGGCCCAACGCGACCGGGCCTTTGCCCGCGCCATGGACCTCATCAAGAAGGGAGACGACGCATGAGTCAGGTCCGTGCCCAATGCGCCGACGTCCTGCGTGGACTCGGTGAGGCCGATGGCGTGTTTGGCGCCTGCCTGGTCAGCCGCGACGGCCTGCCCGTCCTGAGCGAGTGGCCCCACCCGGCCGACCTCGACACCATCGCCGCCATGGGGGCCGCCCTCATGGGGGCCGCCGAGACCAGCCTGATGGAATTCGGGGACCGCGAACTGGAGACCGTCTTGGTCGTCTCGAAGAACATGCGCCTGGTCATCATCGGCGTCGACTCCGAGATGCTGCTGCTGGCCGCCATGGATCGCACCTTGCCCATCGAGCAGTTCGACCAACAGCTCACCGAGAGCCTCACGCGGCTCAACATGATTCTCGCGGAGGCATGACACCTGCCTGTCTTCGGCGTGCCTAGCCTGGACGAGGCGCTGTCGCGTCACCGCCCGGGCGACGCCACGCTCGTCCTCAACGACCCCGGCGTCGATGCGCGGCCATTCTTGGTGCAAGCCACCGAGAAAGCGCTGCATGCGGGGCTGGACGTCGTGTTGATGACCACCGACCGCGCGCCGCGGCGATTCATCGGCGACCTCGACGTGGACGACGACCAGATGGCGCGCCTGCACGTCTTGGATGCGCACTCGGAGGTCGCCGGCTTCGCCGATCCGGACCACACCCACGTCCAATCCACCAACCTCCTGGACGCCATCGGCCACATCGAGCGGGCCGGCGACGCCCACCCTGGAGCCGTCCTGGTCCTGGAAAGTCTCAACGGCCTCGAACGAGCCGGTGGTGTGCAGGCCCTCGCGGCGCAGGCCACGCGCCTACGCGATGCCCTGGCGCGCTACCACGACGCCATCGTGGGCTTCACTCGCTGGACCGAAGAGGTGGCCTTGGCCAGCTTGCTGGATGGCTTTGCGCACCGCATCCACCTGCAAGCCGTCGAGGACCGCGTCATCACCAGCCAATACTTCCGCGTGGAGCGGGCTGCGGGAGAATCCCTCTCCACGGCGCCCGTGCTGTACCGCAGCGACGACGCCCACGTGCGGGTCTACGTGCCCAAGATCGTCGTCACGGGCGACGCCGATGCGGGCAAGACCACGTTCATCCACGCCGTGTGCGACCATGCGGCCAGCACCGAACAGAAGGGCGTCACCGTCGCCATGGACAAGGGCGCCATCGAACGCGAAGGCCTCCGCGTCGACATCTTCGGCACGCCTGGACAGGAGCGCTTCGACCCTCTCCTGGCTCCCATCCTACGCCAAGCCGTCGGGGTCATCCTCGTCGTCGACAGCACCCGCCCCGAGACCTTCGAACGAAGCCAACACATGCTCAAATTGGCATGGCGCCACGGCCTCCACGCGGTCATCGCGGCGAACAAACAGGATGAAGAAGGGGCACTGTCGTCCGAAGAAGTGGAAAGCCGCATCGAACCCCCCGCGGGCGTCGAGGTCTTGCCCTGCCAAGCCACCGACGCCGCGTCCGCGACGGGCGTCTTCGATGCACTGCTTTCCAAGATCCTGACACCGAGGGCCGCTGCATGATGACGACTGGCATCAAACAACTCGATATGCTCCTAGGCGGGGGCATCGACGAGCGCGGCCGCGTCCTCTTGTACGGGCCCAGCTTCCAAGGCAAGGAAGTGATGGCGCGCGAGACGGCCATTGCCAACATGAAGAAGGGCGTCCCCGTCGTCTTCTTGCTCACCAACGCCACCGTCGAGGACATGCGCGACCACCTGCGCGCCATGGACAAGAAATACGACGAACACGAAGAGGCCGGCCTGGCCTGGTTCGTGGACGCCTACAGCCGCAGCATCGGCGTGGACGACGAAGACAAGCGCGTCCAATACGTCGACAGCGCCGTGGACCTCAACGGCCTCAGCCTCGCGCTCAACAAGGTGCAGGCTCAGGTCATCAAGGAGCACGACCACCACTGCTTCATCGTCGACAGCGCCAGCACCCTGGTCTTGTACAGCAATGCCCAGGCCACCTTCCGCTTCCTGCAGGTCCTTGTGGGTCGCGCCCGCCAAGCCGGCGCCACGTCCATCCTGATGTTGGACCACGGCATGCACAGCGACGCCGAAGTCCAGATGTTCCGCCACTTGGTGGATGGCGTCTTTGAATTGCGCGACAACAAGGAACGCCCCCAGTTCCGCGTCGATGGCCTGCAATTGGCCCGCAACCCCGGTTGGATCGACTACAAGTTCAGCGACAAGAGCTTCGAACTCACCGGCAGCCTGGCCGCCGGTCGCATCCATTGATGCACGATTCCAGTGGATGGCAGATAAATAGCGTCGGCCAGAATGTGGTCTCCGTCCTGCGCCCATGAATCCCGTTCCAACGCAACGCATCCAGCGGGTCCGCTCCCGGCAATGGTCCAGTGACGACGCCGTCTCCGACGTCATTGGCAGCATCCTGCTCGTGGCGGTCACGGTCGGCATGATGGTCGCGTTGGGGTCATTGATTCTCAACATCGAGGGCCCCGTCGACCCGTTGCGGGCCGACTTGCAGCTCTCGGTGCTGCGCGGCCCCGGAGCCTGGGGCGACGGCGACGAGGTCCTGCGGCTGCGTCACTTGGGTGGCGAAGAGGTGACCAACATCGGCACCGTGGTGCGCTTGGCCATCAACGGCACCGTCACGGAATACAAGGACGCCGCACTGGATGGCAGCTTCGCCGATGGACTCACCATTGGTGAGACGTGGTCCGTCGTGACCACGATTCCTCTCCTGGCCCAAGTGGACGTGGACATCATCAACGCGGACTTGAAGACGCTCGTGGCGACGACGTCGTTCGTCGCCACGCCGGGCCAAGTGGCCCCGCCGATTCTGGCCGAGACATTCCCCATCACGTTCACCGACACCAAGGGGACCACCACGGACTTTGCCAACGCCCAGAACGACGCGGACGGCGATTTGGCGGCCAAGCTGGACGAACAAACCAACCCACCCAGCACGCCGACCACGCGGCTTGACCCCACCAACGTGGCGGCCAGCGCGGGGGTCACCAGCCCCAGCAACGTCTACACCGCCAACAACGTCCGCGTCGAATACGCCGACAACGGCGACAGCATCACGCTCACCGGCTTCAACGTGCCCGCCTCGGCGCTCACCATTCAGAACGTCAAAATCGGCTTCGAAGGCCAACGTGGCAGTGGCGGTGGCGCCGATCCGCAGGCCTCCATGAGTTACGCCGTCGGAGGCCTCCCGGGCCCGCCCAAGATGCCGCAATCGGTCCCCCACACGGCGGACCAGGACACCGTGTGGGACGTCACGGCCGACCGCGTCTGGCTCGTCTCCTCCGTCGAAGCCCTGGAAGTGACCATCAGCCGCAGCAACACGGGAAGCAAGTCGCTGTTCATCGACCACATCTGGGTGGAAGTCACCTACGACGAAGTCCCCACCACGGATCTTGACGTGGAATTCGCCTGGAGCGGCGTCCCCGCCGGGACCTTCCAGCAACTCCAGGTCCGCTACCAGGCCACCACGGACGAGTTCGCCATGTTGGTCTGGGACGGCGCCAGTTGGGTGCAGCGGGCGGTGCTGTCCTCCACCTCGATGTCGGTCACCACCATCAACCTCAGTCCATCCGAATACGCTGGCGGTTTCCCCAAGGTCCGCTTCGTCGACACCGATGCATCCAGTGGTGCAGGCCGCCTCGAAGTCGAGTACGCCAAGGTGGTGACCTCATGAGGGAACGAGACGAGGCCGTCAGCAACGTGCTGGGGGGCATCATGTTCGTTGTCGTCATGTTCCTGTTCTACGCCATGGTGCGCACCAGCTTCGTGCCGGTCTGGGAAGAGGAGCGGGAAGCGATGTTTGCCAACGAAGTGCAAGCCCAATTGGCGCAGTTGGCTGGAGAGGTCGACCGCCAAGCCAGCAACCGCACGCTGGCCCCGGTGACGAGTGGCGTCACGTTGGGTGAACCGCAGGCCTCGCGGCTTCTCTCGGCGCCAAGACTGCCCGGCACCATGGTGTTCGACCCCGGCACCTCGGGGACACGCATGGATGCGCCGGAGTTGCTGAAATTCTTGGAGAATGGCCAAGTCATCGGTGGCGCCCACGAGACCTGGACCCCCGTCACGGGGC
>JBFKTF010000084.1:0-8602 GCA_041636435.1 Thermoplasmatota archaeon | reverse complement strand
GTTAGGCTTTGCGTCAGGCGCAAACCCTCAAGTCCCAAGGCGGCCAGTGGGAACCATGGACATCCCGATGGCTGGCGACGCCCCCGCCCCCCAAGCGCAGGCCTTGACCCCCGAACTGAAGGCGGAATGGGACGCCCTCATCGAAAACAACGACATTGTCCTCTTCATGAAGGGCACCCCGGAGCAACCCCAATGCGGCTTCTCCATGCGCGCCGCGCAGGCCCTGCAACAACTGGGCCACCCCTTCCACGCGGTCAACATGTTCGCGGGCGACCCCTACCGCAACATCCCCGCCATCGCCGAATACGCCCAGTTCCCCACCCTGCCCCAGGTCTGGGTCAAGGGCGAACTGATCGGCGGCTCCGACATCGCCATGGAGATGCTGGAGTCCGGCGAGCTGGCCGAGATGCTGGCCGAGTAGTCGCCGCTGACGAGTTTATCAAGCAGGCCCGACTCGCGCCGCCCATGGCACGGGAGATCCCCGTTGAGGAACACTTGGAGAAGCAGTTGGCGGCCGGCCGGAAGGTCATCGCCAACGACGCCCAGAGCCGTGCGCTCTTTGCGCAGCTCAAGTCCGAGTGCCCCGACGTGCTGGAAGACGACATCGTCCGCTCCTTCGCCACGCCCGGCTTTGGCACCAAGAACGTGGAAGCCGCCGTCGTCGCGACGGTGCGCCAGAAGCAATTCAACGCCAACAACCCCCGCCCGGCCTACAAGGACATCTTCGCGTCCTTCCTTCCCGCCGAACTGGCCGAAGAGGTCCGCAGCGACCCCGAATACCGCGCCCAGTTCGCCGACCTCCTGGCCGAGATCGAAGAAGAATTCGATCCCGACGGCGGCATCTCCGACACGGACATGCGCAAGGAGATCAAGGAAGCCCTGGCCTGATGCAGGTCCTGCGCGACCCTGGCAACGAAGCGGCCCTGGAATTCCTACGCTCCGAGCTGCTGCTCCTGCGCGAAGAACGCGGTCGCCTCGTGACCGTCATCGCCGACTGCGCCATCCAATACCAGGGCCGTGCCCGCAGCATGCTGCACCGCGGCGAGCGCCTCTTGCTGCTCAAGCCCGATGGCACCTTCCTGGTCCACGCGGCCACCAAGGCCAAGCCCGTCAACTGGCAACCCCCGGGCGCCAGCTTCGACGCGGGCCTGGAGGACGAGCAAGTCATCCTGACCGCCTACCGCGCCAAGCCCGAAGAAATCGTCAAGGTCACCTTCCATGAGATCACCATGCTCATGGCGGCCCCCATCCACGACCGCGAGGAACTGGACCTGCTGGGCTCCGAGGACGACCTGCAACAACTCCTGTTTGCCCACCCCGAAGTGGTCGAGCCGGGCTTCGTGCCCCGCCGCCGCGAACGGGACTCCAAGCGCGGCTACTACGACTTGGACGGAGACGACGCCCAAGGCCGCCGCCTCGTCATTGAGGTCAAGCGCGGCACCGCGGGCATCAAGGAAGCCCAGCAATTGTGGCGCTACGTCGACCCGCTGCGCCAGCAGAACCCCGACGGTGGCTTGCGCGGCATGCTGATTGCGCCCCGCATCGCGGACAAGGCCCGCGCCTTCTTGCGCGACCACCAAATGGAATGGAAGGAACTGGACTGGGACGAACTGTTGCCCCGCGTCGAGAAGATGCGCCGCACCGGCCAAGCGGTGCTGGGCAAGTTCGACTGAGTCGTCCCCCCGCGTCCACGGCGGGCAGCCACTGCGCCGACGAATCAGCGCATGCAAAGAGGAAGGAAGGGAAGAGGAAGCGAGCCGGCCTATTGGGGTGGCTCGTACATGCCTTCTTCCACGAAGGTGTAGCCTTCGTGGGGCTCGTGGTTGTACATCTGCGTGATGTACATGTCGAACTTCTGCTCCACGACGACGCCCAGGCCCCAGAGGCCACCGACGTCGGTGCCGTCCATCGGGCCGGCAAAGACGCGCCAGGCAATCTGGTTGCTGTCGTTGGCGTAGTTGTCGCCACCGCTCCAGTAGGTGCCGTTGCGCATGATGACCACGGGGCTGCTACCGACTTGGGACGCGCTGCCACCGAAGTTGCCCATGTTCAGGCGGTCGCCGGTGGGCTGGGTGCTCTTCCAGACGAGCTCGCTCTGCACCCAAGCGGGGTGGTCGCCTTCCACGGTGTCGACGTAGGTGATGAAGTCATCACCAAGGTCGAGGCCGACCAGGCCGGGGACGGCGCAAGCGGCCAAGCGAAGCACCACGGTCACGGTGCTGCACTTGATGAAGCCGTTGAACGTCATGTGCATGATCAGGGGCTGGGACTCGGGGTCGAAGGTGAGCGCGATGCGGACCACCGGGGGCTTGTCGACCCCGGCTTCGACCATGGCGCTGGTCTGGATCGGGGTGTAGCCGACCTTGCTGGCTTCCAGGAAGTAGGAGCCGGGTTCCAGGTCGGAGAACGCGAAGGCGCCCTCTTCGTTGGTGGTGGCTTCGAGGCCGAGGCTCTTGATCTTGACCACGGCGCCATCCAGGGGCACGATGGCTTGGTCCACGACGACGCCACGGATGACGCCGGTGGTGGAGGTCGCTTCGGCTTCGAAGTCTTCGAAGACCTCTTCGTCGTTCGAGGTGACTGGTTCGGTGCCCTCGGCGCAACCCGCGAGGGTCACGGCCAGGAGCATGGCTGCAATGATTGCCGCACGCATCAGTCGCGACCCGCTCTCTGGCTATTTCAGGCTTGTTGGACTAGGAGGGGATGGGGTGCTCGCCGTCGCTGGTGAACCGCCAGCCCTCGGCGGGGCTGAAATTGTAGAACTGGTGGATGAACGCCTCCGCGTCCTGCTCGATGGTCACGCCACAGCCGAAGCGGTTGACGCTGGGGTCGGGCACGCCGCGGGGGCACAACTCGTGGGGTCCGGCAAAGAACCGGTAATCCAGCCCCTCTTCCAGAATCCAGTCCGCGTACTCCTGGGTGACATCGTATGGGACGTAGGCCAGCGCGGGGCTGTCGGTGGTCTCCATGTAGCCGATGTGGGGCTGGGGGCTGCCCGGGTAGTTGTGCTGGACGATCTGCCAGATGAAGTTCCCCGACAGGGTCTGGGTGTCCTTCCACACCAATTCGCCCTGCACGTGGTGCGGGACCTGGCTGTATTCCACGGCCCAAATGGCGGAGTCGCCTACTTGGTCCGCGATGAAGCCAAACGTCGTGCAGCCGACGCTGGTGTAGACGACGGCCGCGCCGCAGGTCAAGTGGCCCTTGAACACCAAGGCGTCCACGTAGGGTAGCAGGCCGGGGATGGGGTCGATGAGCATGCGCACAATGTCTGGGCGGTCGACGCCCGCTTCGACGACGACACTGGACTGGACGGTGTCGTACGTGTCCTTCGTCGCTTCCAGGAAGTACGTGCCCGGCTCGAGGTCCTCAAACCAGAAGAGCCCCTGGGCGTCCGTGGTGGTGTCGATGCCAAGACTGGCGATGGTCACCGTGGCATCCGCGATGGGCACGATGGTGGAATCCACCACGAGGCCCCGGATGACGCCCGTGGTCTCGGTCGCCTTCAGGTCGACGTCGTCGAATTGGTCCTCGGGACTCGGCTCCGCCGCTTCGGCACAACCGGCCAAGGAGGAGGCCAACAACATCAGCACCAGGAACGTGCGCATCGGTGCCAACCCGGCTTCCGGGTACTTGGCCCTTGCTGGAACCGGGTTAGCTGGGCAGCGGGTGCTCGCCGTCCACCGTGAAGCGCCAGCCCTCGTTGGGCTGCATGTTGTAGAACGTGTGGATGAACGCCTCGGCGGATTGCTCCAAGGTGACGCCGCAGCCGAAGCCGTAGATGCCGTGGCAAGCGTCGTGGCTGCCACCAAAGAAGCGCCACTTGATGCCGTTCTCGTCCATGATGTCGCCCAGGTTGGCTGCAATCGTCTCGTTGTCGATGTACGCCAAGGCCGGGCTGTGCTCGGTCTCGCGGTAGCCCATGTGGGTGTTGCCGCCGGGGGTGATTTCCCAAATGAAGCGGCCAGCCAAGGTCTGGGTGTTCTTCCAGACCAATTCGCCTTGGGCGTGGCTGGGCACTTCCGTGAATGTCTGGGTGAAGATGCTCTGGTCCCCGATTTGCTCGGCCACGAGTGCCAGCGTGGTGCAGCCGACGCTGGTGACGAAGATGGCGGCGCCGCAGGTCAAGTGGCCCTTGTACACCAGGGCGTCCACGAAGGGCACGGCGCCGGGGTCGAAGCTGATCATGACGCGCACCAGCTCGGGCTTGTCCTCGCCAGCGACGACCGTGGCGCTGGTCTGGGCGCCCACGAAGGCGGTCTTGGTGACGTCCAGGAAGTAGGCCCCGGGCTCCAGGTCCGAGAAACCAAACAGGCCGTTCTCGTCGCTGGTGGTCTCCAGGCCGAGGCTCTTGATCTTGATCGTGGCATCCGCGATGGGCGTGATGCTCTCGTCCACCACGACGCCACGGATGACGCCCGTGGTGGCCGTGGCCTTGAGGCCCTTGTCTTCGAACTGTTGGTCCGTGTCGTCGATGGATTCGACGCCGGAATCGGCGCAGCCAGCAAATGCCACGCAGGCCATCAGGAGGGTGACAAGTAGAGCACGCATTGCATTTCCAGCCGGCTGCTGGTTCTTAGCCCTTGTTGGCCGGTTGTTCAACGACGGCGCGCGACGAAGAACGCCATGAGGCCAACCAACAGGAGGGGGGCCGGTCCGGGAGCGTCGCGGTCGGCGGTGTGGAGCGTCTTGCAGGACCGCACACCGTCACCCTCGCTGCACATGGTGTAGGTGCCGTCGCCAATCTCGAACTGGAAGGTCTTGGTGGTGCTGGCGGTCCCTTGCACGTTGGAGACGTTCATCGTGACATGGTAGAGTCCGGGGCGTTCCTTGGCCAGGTCCCACACCCAGGTGCCCACCATCTGGTCCTGGTCGGCGCAGGCATGGGAGCGGCACGGCTCCACCTCCTGCAAAACCACCTGGGGCTGCGCCACGGCTTCGGCCACGTGCACGCTGGGCGGCGCGACGTCGAAGGGCCCGAACGGCGACGAGCTCAGCGAGTGGACCACCAAGTCGTTGCCGAGCATCTGGGGCTGCAGCGCGTCGATGTGGATGGCGTCGTGCACGCTCCAATCCATGCCGGGGCGTGCCTCGGGGCCGGTGAACGCCATGTGCTGCACGGGGCTCCAACCGTGGTCCTCGTTGCAAGGCAAGTCGGAGTAGAGGTCGATGCGGACGTTGTATCCGTCCTGGGCACGGATTGTGTCCGTGTGGAGATCGAGGGGGATGTGGAACCCGTAGACGTCCTTGCCATCGACGACGCGGTGGCTGACCTGGGGATGGTCCACGTCCGGGTGCAGCGCGACGGCTGCGCTTTGCCCGCGCGCAATCAGCTCCCCGTTGTTGTATGCCTCCTGGCCGACGCTGACGTCATCGCTGGCCCGGATGGTGGCCGTCAACTGCATGGGAATGGGCGACGGCAAGGATGCCTCGCGGTTGCCCGGGACAATGTACCAGTCCAGCGTGGTGGGTTGGTTCGTGTCCAAGTGGATGTCGCGCATCGTGCCGGGGGCCATGCCGATGAACGGGCGCCCGTCCTCGTCGAACTCGTAGACGACCAGCGAATGCCGGCCCGTGCCGTACCACGTCTGGTGTCCCTGGTTGCTGAGCGTCTGGGCTCCCGTGGGGTCGCGGGCGCATGTGGAGGACATGGCCAGTCCGGCGCTCACCGTTTCGGTGTACGTGTTGTCCGCCTCCAGCGGTTGCGTGTTGATGACGAAGTCTTGGAACCCCGTCAAGTGGAAGTGCATCCGCACCGGCGCACCGTCGTCGACCGCCAGGCTGAGCCCGTTGGCTGCAGGAGCAAGCAGGAGGAGTCCCAAGACAATCCATCGCATCATGGCTCAAGCTCGGGGTGCAGTATTTGGACCTGCTGTGCGCGTCGTCGAACTACTGGGGCGGCTCGGGGGCGCCATCGTTGCTGAACTGGAAGTCCTCGGCGGGCTCCCAGTTGTGGAAGGCGTGCGTGTAGACGACGAAGCGCTGGTCGATTGTGGCGCCCAGGCCGTTGGCGCAGCCACCCAGCGCGGGGCGCTCGATGCAGTTGTCGCCGTCGGTGGGGTCGCCGTAGTCGCGGCCAATGTCCGTGCCGGTGACCGCGCTGTTGAAGACGCGAATCTGCAGGCCGTAGCCGGAGACGTCGTTCTCCTCGAGGAGGGTCTGGTTGGCCCGGTTGACCAGCGGGCTGGGGCCTTCGCTTTCCTCGTAGTTGTGGAGCAGGGCACCATCGCCGGGGGCGGAGTAGAGCATGTTCATGTTCTCGCCCAGGGCCTGGGTGCTTTGCCAGATCATCTCCGATTGGACGTAGGTGGGGAAGCCACCGAGGCTGGCCATGTCGTAGGTGACGATGAAGCGGTCGTCGAGGCCAGCGGCGCTGCAGGCGGCAAAGCCGACGGCGACGAGGCTGAAACTGCACACGATGATGCCGTCGAATTGCAGGGCGGCCACGCTGGGCAGCGTCACCGGGTCGGGCACCATCTGGATGCGGACCAGCGGCGGCTTGTCTTTACCGGCGCTGACCGTGGTGCTGGCCTGGATGTTCTCCCAGCCAGCCTTCTGGGCCTGGATGAAGTAGGAGCCCGGTTCGAGGCCTTGGAAGCCAAAGAAGCCGTCCTCGTCGGTGACGGCCGTTTGTCCCGTGCTGAGGGTGATGTCGACACCTTGCACGGGGACGATGGCGGAGTCCACCACGATGCCACGGATGACGCCCGTGGTCTCGGTGGCTTGGAGCTCTTCGCCCACGCCTTCGGGCAGCTCATCGTCTTGGACTTGTTCGGAACTCTCGGCGCAGCCCGCGAGAGTGACCATGCTCAGCAGTGCGGCGATTAGGATGGCAGTACGCATCTCGACCGAACGTCGAGTGCATCTCGCTGGTAATGAGCCTTGTGCCAAAGGAGGTGAGGAAAGGGAGAGGGGTGGAGGTTCATCCGAGCCGACGCGCCGCCAGGACGAGGCCCAAGACGGGCATTACGTGCGACGCGCCCTTGCAAGTCCAAGTGCGGCCAAGGCCAGCAGCGCCACGGAAGCGCCGGGGCTGTTCTTGTTGTTGGTCTGCAATTCGGGTTCCTCGCAGACCATCTCTTCGCCGAGGTTCTGGCGGCAGACCGTGCCGGGCTTGCCATCCCCAATTTGGAATGTGGCCACGGCGACCGCTTCGGCGGTCCGTTGGTCGTTCTGGACGCGCAGAGTGAACGTGTAGATGCCGTCCTTGGCTTGGTCCGCCAGGTAATCCCATTGCCAGACCACCATGACCGGCTCCGTGTGCGCGTAGTGGCCGCGGGTGTGTTCCTTGTGCTGGATCTTCTCGACGCTGACCACTTGGCTTGGGCCTGTGATCTCCAACGTCATCTCCGGCTCGTAGGCGACGTCGCCCAGGACATCGTAGCTGCCCCAGGGGCTGTTGCTGGCCGTGTGGATGATGACGTGGTCGCCGACAATCATGGGGTGCAGGGCCTCGATGACGAGGGGATTCATGATGCTCCAATTCAGTCGGGGGCGGTGGTCCGCGCTGGTGTGGATGAGGAGGTTGTCGCTCATGGCGTAGTCCCCATCGTCGCCCGGGTTGGGGCCCTGGCACAGCGGCTCGTCCATGAACGCGTCCACGCGGATGTTGTACGCTTCCTCCTTGTCGATGAGGTCCTTTTCGATGCTCAATGGGATGGTGAAGGCATACAGCCAGCGGTCGCCCATGTCGATGACCTCCACGAAGTCGTTCTGCTGCGTGGCGCTGCCGGCGAGCGTGGTGGGCTCGGTCTGGCCTTGTGCGATGACTTGGCCCAGGTTGAATGCCTCGTCGCCGACGCTGACGTCGTCGCCCTCGCGGACAATGGTCCGGACGACCACGTTGGGGATGGGCGGGTGGAATTTGTCGGCGTCGTTGGCGGCGCTGGGGTTGACGCCGACCATGTACCAGTGGAACACGGGGTCCACGTTGGAATCCAATTCGATGTCGTAGCTGATGCCGCGCTCGGGGTGGATGATTGGCTTGCCGTCCTGGTCCAGGCGGTCGTACTCCACGATGCTGGGGCTCGAGTAGCCGTACCACGTGTGGCGGGATTGGCTGCTCAGCGTGGTTCCATCGTTCTGCAGGCAAAGGCTGGGCGCGATGCCGACCCGGGGTTCGCTGAAGAACGAGTCATGCGGTTTCTGCGTGTTGACCGGCGCGTCCTGGATGCCGTTGATGTGCAGGTACATCGTGGTCGGCGTCGACTCGTACGGGTTGTCGATTCCAGGAGCTTGGGCGGTCGCGAGTGGCAGAAGCAGGAGGATGGCCACGAGAATGGTTCGACCCATGATGGCATCAGCCGCAGGAGGAGAATAAGAACCTGCGTGGTGCCATGACGAAGTATTCAACGAAGCGACCAATCAACGACGGCGCAACAACGCGGCCGCCACCAAGACGGCCAGCCCCATGGGCGCGGGCGACTTCTTGCCCGCCACCACCGTGCTGCAGGTCGGCTCAGCGTCGCCGATGACGCTGCACGATTGGCTCTCGTCTCCCAGCCGGAACGGCAGCGTCGCATTGGCGACCGCCTGGCTCTCGGAGCCCACCTGGAAGGACAGCGTGTGGTCGCCGGAGGCGCCCTCGGGGAGCACCCAGGAC
>JBFKTF010000083.1:0-8611 GCA_041636435.1 Thermoplasmatota archaeon | reverse complement strand
TGGATGGCGGGATTCACGGCGCCGTGGGTGGCGTCGGGGACGGCCCCGGCATGGACGCACTTGGTGTCGAAGGACGCGTCGTCGACCTTGGCCATCAGTTCCCCTCCAAGTAAGCCGCCACGGCATCCAGTCCATGCTCGCGCAGCCACTTCGCGTTGAACTTGGACATGTAGCGTTCGCCCGCATCGGGTAGGAGCGTGACGACCAAGGCGTCCTCTGGCAGGTCCTTGGCCACTTGCAGTGCGGCGTGCGCGGCGGCGCCGGCGCTGCTGCCACTGAAAATGCTCTCTTCCCGCGCCATGCGGGCCTGCATCATGTAGGCCTCTTCGTCCGTCACGGTCACCACGTCATCGATGACGTCCCACCAGACGGTTTCCGGCATGAAGTCCTCGCCGATGCCGTCGATGAGGTATTGGTGGATTTGCTCGGCCGGGGGCATTTGGCGGTCGTGCTTGATGTAGTACTCGTAGATGCTGCCCACCGTGTCCACGCCGATGACCTGGATCTCGGGGTTGCGCTCCTTCAGGGCCTTGGCGGTGCCACTGATGGTGCCGCCGGTGCCCACCCCAATGACGAGGTGGGTCACCTTGCCGTCGGTTTGCTCCCAGATTTCCGGGCCCGTCGAGTGCACGTGGCTCTCGGGGTTGGCTTGGTTGTAGTACTGGTATGGCAGGTACGCGCCTTCCTCGTCGCGCAGGCGCTCGGCTTGCTTGTAGTAGCTGCGGGGGTCGTCGGCCTCCACGTTGGTGGGGCACGCGATGACCTCGGCGCCGTAGGCCCGCAACAGGTCCTGCTTCTCCTTGGGGACCTTGTCGGGCAACGTGCAGACCATCTTGTAGCCCATCAGGCCGGCCGCCATGGCCAGGCCCAGGCCGGTGTTGCCGCTGGTGGGCTCCACGATGGTGCCTCCTGGTTGCAATTTGCCGCTGGCCTCTCCGGCCTTGATGAGGTTGATGCCGATGCGGTCCTTGACGCTGAAGCCTGGGTTGAACATCTCCAGCTTGGCGGCGACGCGGGCGCCTTGGTCTCCGCCGGCGGCGCGGAGGCGGTCGAGGTAGACCATCGGCGTGTTCCCGACGAGCTCGAGGATGCTGTTGGCGATCTGCACGCGGCGGCGATGGTGGGCCTTGCTTAAACGGGGTCGGTGCCGGCCTGCCAACTCGTGGCGACCTCCACCAGAATCTCGGATTCCTCGTCGTCGATGCGCCCATCGGCCGCGGCCAGTTCGTGCATCTCGTCCACGAGGCCGTGCAGCACGTCCTGCTCGTTGCGGAAGTGGGCCCGCACATCGTACAAGGCGCCCAGGAACCGATCGCGCAGCGCCGAGTGGCCCATGTCATGCAGCGCACTGTATTCGTTGCGCGTGTCCTCCATCAAGCGGGCGCGGGCCTTGCTGCCCAAGCCCATGCGGGCGCCGTGGCGGGCCACGATGTCGCGAATCGATTGGGCCTCGTCCGGTGTGAAGCGCCCGTCGGCGGCGTGGGCCATGTAGAGCTTGCAGAACAAGTAGGGTCGGAGCTTGGCGATGGCGGCGTCGGTGGCGGCATCGAACTTGAGGCGCGTCGGGGACTCCTTGTCCACCTGCTTCTTCCAGCGGCGCTCAATCTCTTGCAGGAAGTGCTCCTCCATCGGGTGCACTTCGCCGTCCGCGTCCGCCAGGCGGCGGAACTCAACGAGCAGGCGCTCCAGTGCCCCCTCGCGGTCCTTGTACATGTCGTGCAGGTTGCCAATGCATTGGCGGAAGTGTTCGACGACCGCATTGGGTCCCTGGATGCGCAGCATGGTGTCGTACTGCTCGGCCACCAAATCCAGGTGGCGGTGCCATTCCTCGTCGTCGATGCCCATGAGGCGGGCGTGTTCGCCGAGGTCTTCCAGGATGGCTTCCCACTCTTCGGGGCTCAGCTCGCCGTCCGTGGCGTGGGCAAGGAACCGCTTGGCAAACAGGTAGTCGTCCAGCTTCACGCCCCGTGCATGGGGGTCAAGGGAAAAGAAGGAGGATGCACGCGCCGCGTGCGTTGGGAAGTGGCCGGGATTAGCTGGCCTTCTTCGAGAAGCGGGCCTTGAGGCGTCCGAAGAAGCCTTCGTTGGCGGCCTTGAACTTCTCGACCTCGGTCTTGGAGACCTCTTCGATCTTGGCCTGCAGTTCCTTCACGCGGGCCTGGGCGTCTTCGATGGCCTTCTGGGCCTTGGCGCCGACGTCCTTGGCCTGCTGGGGGGCCTTGTCTTGGAGTTCCTTGACGGTGGCTTCGGCCTGCTTCAGGGCCTTCTCGGCCTTCTCGCGGTATTCCTTGAGGGCGACGGGGGCCTTCTCTTGGAGTTCCTTGGCCTTGGCGATGGCCGCTTCGCCGTCCTTGCGGGCCTTCTCGTAGAGGTCCAGGGCGACGTCGCGGCTCTTCTGGATGGCCTTCTCGGTGACCTCGACGGCCTCCTTGCGGAGGTTGGCGCGGCCCTCGGGGGTCTTGGCCTCTTCCTTGACGTGCTCGGCCAGCTTCTTGGCCTCCGTCTGCAGCTCCTTGGCCTTCTCTTGGGCGACCTTCAGCTCGGCGGCGACGCGCTCGGTGCTGGCCTCGTAGAGGTCCTTCAGGGAGTCGATGCCGCTCATGGCGAGCGTCTTGATGGTGTCGGGGGTGACGCCCTTGAGGTCCTGGATGAGGGTGAGGCCGACGGCCTTGCCCTTGAATTCCTTCAGGGCGGCTTCCGTCATGCCGGTGGCCTTGGCCAGGGTGGCGACGTCGGCCTTGGCGAGCTCTTCGACGGAGCTGATGCCGGCTTCCTTGAGCTTGGCTTGCTTTGCAGGGCCGATGCCCTTGATGTGCTTGAGTTCCATTGGATTCACCGTTCGGGTGTGGCTGATTGTGTCTGCCACAGGCTGAATGACTCTAGCACGCGCCCATACTTAAAGCTGGGGTGCAAGAGCCACGGTGCCAGCGCTCGACGAACGATGCCGAGCGCGCACCTGGTCCATATTCCCTTGGGGTGGAATCAACGGCTTACGAGAAGCTCTTGCCGCAACCACAGGTGTTGCTGGCGTTGGGGTTCTCAATCTTGAACCCGCCACCCATCATCTCGTCCACGAAGTCGACGGTGATGCCGTTCAGGAGCATGGCGTGGCTGGGGTCGATGAACAAGCGGACGCCGTTGCTGGTCACTTCGACCTCGTGGTCCTCCTTGTTCTCGCCAAACGCCATGCCATATTGGGCGCCGCTGCAGCCACCGGGCTGGACGCTGATGCGCACGCCGACGGAATCCAGGGGCTTGCCTTCGAGGAAGCTCATCAGCTTCTCCTTGGCCAGGTCCGTCACCGTCATGGTCAGCTTGGTCTCGATGGTGACCGTGCCGTCGCTCATGGATGCTACTGTGTCGATGTGGGACTTGAGGATTGGGGTCGGCGCCGCGGGGGCGTGTGGCCCTATTCCAGCAGCTTCTGGACGATGGCCTGGAAGGCGTCCGCGGTCGGGCCGGGCTCCGAGATGAACGCCTTGCCGGCGTCCGCCTTGCGGTTGACGGCCGGATCCAGGGGCACGCGGCCCAGGAATGGCACGCCCAGTTGCTCGGCCATGCGTTGGCCGCCGCCCTGCTCGTAGACGTTCAGGGTCACCGTGAACGCCCCATTCTCGTCGGCCGTCGCCTGCACTTGCTCGGCGCCGGTGTCCAATTCGAGGGAGGTGCCGGCGGGGGCCTTGCCGCGCACGACCATGCCGCTCATGTTCTCGATGACCCCCAAGACGGGCATCTCGAGCTTCTTGGCGAACGCCACCGACTTGCGCACATCGCCCACGGCGATTTCTTGAGGCGTCGTGACCAGCACCATCCCATCGGCGTCCGGGATGTTCTGGGCCACGCTCAGTGGCTCGTCGCTGCTGCCTGGGGGCAGATCGATGACGAGGGCGTCCAAGTCCCCCCAGGCCACGTCGCCGAGGAACTGGCCGATGATTTGCATCTTGATCGGGCCGCGCCAGACGACGGCTTCGTCGGGGCTCGGCAGCAGGAATTGCATGGAGATGACCTTCAGGTTCTCCGTGACGTCCACGGGCACCAGGGCGCCGTCCTTCTCGGACACGCCGGCATCGCGGATGCCCAGCATGGTGGGGATGTTGGGGCCGGTCAAGTCCATGTCCAGCAAGCCGACCTTGAGGCCCTGGTCCGCCAACGCGACGGCCAGGTTGGTGGCGACCGTCGACTTGCCCACGCCGCCCTTGCCGGAGGCGACGATGAACTTGTGCTGGATCGCCTTCATGTTGTTGATGATGCGCAGGCGGCGCTTGAGGCGCTCCGCCGCACGGGGGTCGACGGGGCCACCTTGGCCACCTTGGCCTGCCATGGGGATTGGTTGCGGTTCTGCCATGGGCGCCGCCAGCCAGGGGTCGTACTTGAACGGGACGCGCCCCCAGCGCAAGACAGAAAGCCCCGGCCGGGGCATCGACCCTTGATGGCCGAGTCCGTCTACCAAGACGTCACCGACCAAGCGCCCTGCTTTCCGTTCTACTTCCGGCAAATCCAGGCCGGGCCCCACGAGAACTTCCACTACGTGGTCGGGTGCCCCCGCACCAAGAAGGCCATCGTGGTCGACCCGGCCTTTGAGTTGCCCCGGATCGTGGGCATCGTGGAGCGCGACGGCTACCACGTCGACGCGGCGCTGTTCACCCACGGCCACTGGGACCACATCGGCGGCATCCCCGAAATCGTTGAGCTCGGGGCCGAGACGGTCTACATCCACGAGGCCGGCGAAGAACACAGCAAGGTCCTGGAGGCCCGCCAAGCCGGCGCCGACGTCGGCCTGGCCAGCGACGGGGACGTCATCCAACTGGGCGACGTCCGCATCGAATGGCTGCACACGCCGGGCCACCAACCGGAAGGTAGTTGCTTCCTCGTGTCCGGCAAAGACGACGGGCCACGCGCGCTGTTTGGAGGCGACACGTTGTTCGTTGGCAGTTGCGGCCGCACCGACTTCCCCGGAGGCGACACCGACGCGATGTTTGCGTCCATGGCGCGGCTGCGCGCCTTGGCCGCCGAGGACCTATGGGTCATGCCCGGACACCACTACGCGCAACACACCACGCGCACGCTGGCCGACGAGGTCCTGGACAACCCCGCCTTGGCGACCACGCACCGCGAGGCGTTCGGTTCCCTGCACTGCCTGAGCCACTAGAACCGCGCAGCGGCACGGTATTGCGCCAACCAGAGCAAATTGTACGCGTGCATGGACAACGCCAGCAGCGACAAGCCAACGTGCAGCGTGGCCGCCGCCAGGACGGGCTTGCGTCCGTGCAGGCCCTCGTGCCGAAGCAAGGCCGCGTGCCCGACCGTGCTCGTGAACAAGATGAGTGGTGGGGTCAAGGCGAATGCGATGCCCGCAACGCCACGGCTGGTGGTGAGGCTGGCGAGGCTGGGTGGCCAGGCGATGAGGCTGAACGGCTCCCAGAAGCTGCGCAGCAGCAAACCAAACACCACGACGATGCCCAAGCCCATCCAGAGCAAGGCGTCGCGCTCGTTGTGGCCGGCATCGCGTCGACGCATCTCCACCGGCCGCAGGGGCTTGATGCCCAAGGCATAGTGGCGGGTCTGGCGCAAGTAGGCCACCATCAGCCACAGCAAGCCAAAGAGGAAGATGTGGGTGAGCTGTTGTTGCAGGGCAGGCAGGACGACGCCGGTCAAGGGACTGAGGTGCGGCACGCCGTAGGCGCCCAGGAAGATGCGGGGCTGCAACAACAGGCAGATGAACGCTGGCCACGCGGCGGTGACGAGCAAACGACGCACCACGTCGGAGCGTCCTGCCAATGCAATGGCGCGTTCCTCCAGTGCCACGCCTTCGCGGGGCAAGGTGGCGGCGCCCACCACGAGCACCACGAAGACCGCGATGACCAGGACCGCCATGGCAGGGCCCCCCGGCAGGAGCGCCTCGAAGATGCCCAACGCCAACAGGATGCTGGCCGCGACGAAGAGGCCGATGCTGCCGTGGATGCGGTGGATGGCCACCGCGACGCGCTCCATCATCCGTACAGGCCCTCCAAGGCATCCTGTTCCACGGTGCTGAGGCTGCGTTCCCAGTCCAACGGGTCATGCCACGCGTAGCGGAAGTCGTGCTGCAACAACGGCCGCGTGGCGGTGCCCAGGTCGCGGTGGTGGCGGGTGAATGGCCCCCACAGGTGGCCAAAGGCCCATTCTTGGCGCCCAAACAATTCCAGGCGTTCTGGCTCGGCGGTCCAGGCTTCACCCAACCCATCGAACACGTCCCCAAACCCCACCAGGGGTCCGCGCAGGCGGCTGTCGTCGCCGGCCACGGGGTAGCTGGCGTGGCTGCCGGCGGCCACGAAGACGTCCGGGTGGGTGGTGTTGTGGAACGGCGCCAGGGACATGTCCGGATCCAAGATGCGGATGCCCTTGTAGTGCTGGGAGTAGGCGATGCTCTGGGGGCTGCCACGCAGCGCCGCATCGAGATCCTCGAAGACCAGTTGGATGAATTCGCGGTCGCCGCGGTGGGCCAAGGCCTCGATGCTGTTGCCGTCGGCGTCCTCGACGAAATTGTACAGGTAAATGGTCCAGTACTGCACCACGATGGTGTCTTGGTGGCTCTGGAACACGTGGGCATAGACTCGGTCACCGCCTCCGGTGCGCAGCACATCGCTCATCACCGCCACGTCGTGGTGGTCCGTGCGCCCGTCGCCATCAAAATCGGCCAGGAGCAACGTGTAGGTGGCGCGGGCGTTGTTGAATTCCCGAGTCCACGTGCGGTGGTCTGCGGCCTCGCCTGAACGCGAAGCAAAGCCGTGGAACTGTTCCAATCGCTCGCCGGGTGCGGGGTAGAATCGCTCACTTTCGGAAAATCGGTAGGTGGGATGCCAGCGGTCGGCGATGCTGCGGCGATCGTCGTGGCCCAGGCCGGCGTGGGCCTCGATGCGGGCCTGCAGTTTGGCGCCGTTTTCTTTGAAATCGACGCTGAACGGGGTGGCGACGTCCACATGGATCTTGATGTCCCAGTCGGCGACCAGGACGTCGGGCTCCGGCCGCGCATCCCACAATTCGATGGTGATCGTGGCCGGTGCGTCGTCGCGGACATTGAGGTGGAATACCTGGGGCCAGGTGACTCCGGGCCGCGCATCAACGATGCCCGTGGGGGCGATTTCCTTGCGGGCCCCATCCATGGGCGTGCTGGTGAGCCATGTGCCCGTGCGCAGCGACTGCGCTTCCCACTCGGGCGAACCGGGCGCATGGCCCAAGGGGTCCGGGTCGACGACGTGGAGCCACTCCAAGGCGCGGCCCGCGCCGTGGCGCCAATGGTCGTCTTGGGTGCCGATCATCAAGTAGGGTCGCGTGCCGGGGGCTTCCAAGGCCGTGACTTCGATGCGCAGGTGGGCGTCGCCATGCACCAAGTCCTCGGCATCTTCGTACGTGTCGTTGTCCGCATCCGGCAGGGGGAAGGAGAGACCGGGCGTGGGCAGGACCGCCGTTTGGCGCTTGGGGGCCAAATCCGGGTCGACGGTGGCGCTGATGCCTGCGGCCACGACCATGACGGCCACGAAAGCGGCCAATGAATGGGCGTGGACGCGGATCCAGTCGCGCACATCCGGTGGACGTGGTTGGTCTCACTTGGTCGCTTCGGCACAAAGGCACGACGCGCGGCGGCTGCGGGCCACCTCATCGAAGCGCATCTCTTGGGCATCGATGATCAACAATCGTTGGGCCAAGGCCGGTGCACCGCGGGCCACGTGGCAAGCTTCGGTCGCCATCGCGGTGCCCACGAGGCCCGCTCCGGGTCCAAACACGCCCACTTCGCTGCAGGCACGCGCTTCGCGCCCCTCCGGAAACAGGCAATCCAGGCACGGCCCGCCGGGCACGACGGTGGCGACTTGGCCATCCCAGCCCTCGACGGTGCCCCACACCAAGGGCACGCCGGCCGCCAAGCATGCGTGATGCACCAAGGCCCGGGTGCCGGGCTCATCGGTGCAATCCACCACCACGTCGTGGCCCACCACGTCGTCAGCCTCGAAGGGGCGCTCCAAGAGCGTCACCGCGCAATCCGGGTGCGTGGATTGGATGCGGGGCCCCGCGGTGGCGGCCTTGCCTTGGCCCACGTCGCCGGGGCCGTAGAGAATCTGGCGATGCAAGTCGCTGGCGGAGACCGTGTCAAAATCGCACAGGCTCAGGTGGCCAATGCCGGCGGCGGCCAAGTAGCGGGCCACCGGGGATCCGAGTCCACCCAACCCGACCACCAGCACCCGCGCCTCTTGCAGACGTCGTTGCGCGTCGGCCCCGAAGCCGGCCAGGGCTTCGTGGCGGCTCCAATCAGCCACGTCGACCCACCCAGATGCTGGCACCCACAAGGGACGCCGTGAGTCCAATCAGAGTTGCGGCGGCGGCGAGTCCCGAGCCAAGGCCGAAGGCCCACAAGGCGTAGGCTTGCCGCAGCAGGGCCACGACCGCGACGAGCGCCACGAGGCGTTCCACGGGCCAGTCCCGTTGACCGCGCACCACGTCACGCGCCACCACGGCGAGCAACGCCAACGCCACGACGAAGCGGGCCAGGCGCCAGAATGGTTGGCCATCCAGGACGTCGCGGCTGACGTGGCCTTGGCCCAGCAGGAGCTCCACCAAGCCGAAGTACACGATGGCG
>JBFKTF010000082.1:0-8682 GCA_041636435.1 Thermoplasmatota archaeon | reverse complement strand
GCCCGAGGGCAGCACGCGGTTCCAGCGACCCATGCCGAGCAACGTGACCGTCCAAGCCATGGACGTGGATGGAGACGGGCGGTTCGGGCCCGGCGACCACCTCCTTGCCCGCGCCCCGCACGGGCAACCCATGGCATGGAACTTCATCGACGAGGAGCGCCAGACGATGATGGGCGTGGCATGGCGACAAGGGTTGGCACCGATGACGCAACTGAACCCGGAGGTGCGTGCCGTGGCCGACGAGCAGGGCTGGCTAGTCAAGACCGCATTCCCTCACGATGGACTGGATCTGCGCTACGTCTGGGCCGAGGTCAACGGGACCAAGATGGCCCTGAGTGATGGCGCCACGGTGGGGCCGCTGCGCTTTCACGACGACGGCGACGGCATCCTGTCGGATGGCGACCGCTTCGATTGGGCGCAACAACGCCAAGACGTGGACGTCGTGGTGCGCGGATGGAAGGCGCACATGAGCTTGCGCTATGCTGCGGAGTAGATGTTGCGCGCCTCGGAGTAGAACTCCAAGGACCAACGACCGCCTTCGCGCCCCACACCGCTCTGTTTCATGCCGCCAAAGGGCACGCGCAGGTCGCGCACGAGCCAGTCGTTGATCCACACCATGCCGGAGTCGAGTCCTTCGGCAAGGCGTTGGGCGCGCTCCTCGTCGCGGCACCAGATGCTGCCTGCCAGGCCGTAGCGGACGTCGTTGGCCAGCGTCAGGGCTTCGGCGTCGTCTTGGAACCGTTGCACGGTGACGACGGGGCCAAAGATTTCCTCTTGCACGCAGCGGTCGCTCTGGGCGGGACCCACGACGACGGCCGGCGCCAGCCAGGCACCGTGCTGGAAACCGTCTTGGTGGGCGATGGCGGGGGCGTCGCCGCCGTGGACCTCGAGGCCGGCGGCACGGGCGTCGTGCAGGAAGCCATGGACCTTGTCCCGATGGGCGTGGCTCACCAGGGGCCCTAGCCGCGTCGTGGGGTCCATGGGATCGCCCACTTGCATGGCGCCCACGGCGTCGATGAGCCGCGCGGTGAAGTCGTCGGCGATGGCTTCGTGGACGAGGATGCGGCTACCGCACAAGCAGACTTGGCCCGTGTTGGTGAAGCCGGCGCGGACGGCGCCTGCGACGGCGACGTCCAAGTCCACGTCCTCCGTGACGATGGTGGGGTTCTTGCCCCCCAGCTCGAGGCTGAGTTTCTTGAACGTGGGCGCGGCCGCGGCAGCGACGAGGCGTCCCGTGGCGGTACCGCCCGTGAAGCTGATGGCGGCCACGTCGGGGTGCTCGCAGAGGGGTGCGCCGACTTCGGGGCCGAGCCCGTGGACGATGTTCAGGACCCCATCGGGCAAGCCGGCCTCCTTGGCGATGTGGGCCAAGGCGGTGGCCGTTTGGGGCGTCATCTCGCTGGGCTTGGCGACGATGGTGTTGCCCATGGCCAGGGCGGGGGCGACCTTCCAGCTCAGCAAGTAGAGTGGCAGGTTCCATGGGGTGATCATGCCGACCACGCCCATGGGTTTGCGGTGCGTGCGGTTGCGGCCCGCCTCCATGGGGTGCTCTTCGTCCGTGAAGTGGCGGGCGAAGTCGGCAAAGAAGCGGAAGTTGCGTTCGGCGCGCGGGATGTCCAGCGTGGTGCTGGTGGTGATTGGTTTGCCCGTGTCGCGGGTCTCCATGTGGGCCAGTTCCGCGGCTTGGGTCGCGATGCCGTCGGCGATGCGTTCCAGGATGTCGCAGCGCGCCGCACGCGGCATGGCGCTCCACTCCGGCAAGGCGGCCTTGGCGGCGCGGACGGCCATGTCCACGTCCGCCGGGCCGCTGCGTGGGATGGCGGCGCCCGTCATGCCCGTGGCCGGGTCGACGTTGTCGATGGTTTGGCCGGTGCCAGCAGGGACCGCGACGCCATCGATCCAATTGTGGATCATGGCTTCTCCGCGTATTGGTCCCAATCGTAGTACCAACGGTCCTGGTCCGGATCCCATTCGTCCCAGGTCGGCACCTTTTCCAGGTCGGAGAGGAGCGCGTCGGGGACGATGTTGGGGACGATGAAGGCCTTCTGGCGGTGGAGCTTGTACGGGTTGCGCAGCTCGAATCCAAGCGTTCCTAGGATGGCGCGGGCGACGTACCATGTCGCTTGGGGGTCCCAGCCGTGGGCAATCTTGACGACCACGCCCAGGCCGTCGGGGTAGTCGGGGTGTTGGATGGCCATGCCGAGCAATCCATCGGCGCCTTCCTTGGCGATGACCTTGCCGCCGCACGCCTTGATGATCGTGGTGTCGAGGCGGTTGAAGCCACCAATCAAGTCCGGGTGGCGGACCATGGATTCCCAGATCCAATCCTCGTCGGGCTTCCCCGCGAGGCTGGCGTAGAGGCTGGCCAATTCGCTGACCGTGTTGCTCAGGGTCGGCAGGCCGCAGCCGTCACGGGCCACGCGCAGTGGCTTCCAATCGTCGCCCAGGTGGCGGCGCACTTCGTCCAGGTAGGCTTGGAACCATTCGTGCTGGGGCAACAAGTAGCCAATGCGGGGCCAGCCCTTCTCCCGGCAGCCACGCACGATGGCGGCGTGCTCGCCGCTGCAGGTGTGGTACCAGCGGCGGGGGCGACGGACTTGGCGGCCAAACTGCACGAGGGGCACATCCAGGGGCGCTTGCATCAGGCCCCATTCGGTCTCGTGCAGCAGACCCTGGGCGGCGGCGACGTGGGTGATGTCGCCGTTGTGGCTGGCCACGGAGATGGCCTTCTGGTCCCAGGGCACGTCGGCCAGCACGTCGGTGAAGACCTTCATCATCAGGGGCTTCATCATGCTGCGACCGTAGCATAGGACGTTGCCACCGAAGCTGTGGATGACTTCGGGTGGTCCGTCGGGGCGGCCGGCGGCCCAGGCAACGGCGCCGTGGATGGTGGTCTCGCTGACGCCAAAGCGGCGGTAATCAACGAGGGGGACCCAGTCCACGTCGCGGCCCGTGGGGATGCCGGATTCTTGTTCACCGATGGGGGTCTTGGGGAACTGTTCGGACCCGGGGCCCGATGCGACCATGCTGGGCTGCATCAGGCCTCTCCGTGCACCAGGGGGATGACCTTGTCTTGGAACGCCTCCATGTTGCGGATGACGCGGGCGGAGTCGTGGTTGAAGAAATCAAACCACAGCATCAGCCGATCGTCGGGGTGGAAGCGGTCGCGGATTTGGGCGGCGACGTCTTCGGCGTTGCCAATGACCGCGTTGTCGGCCGCGTGCTCGATCTTCTCTGGGTCGATGGTGCCCGTCAGCGCGTTCCAGTAGGCGGAGAGTGCCTTCTTGGCCTCGGCCTGGGCGGCGGCGCGGCGCTCCTCGTAGTCCAAGCCGTCTTCTTCGTTGAGGAACACCATGACGGTGCGTGGCATGTGGGCGCGCTTCCACGGTCCGCCGTCGGGGTGGAAGACGTCGCGCATGATGGCGTGGGTCCGCTCGATGACCTCGGGCGGCGTGATGCTGAGGTTGGCCACCATGCAGGGCAAGAACTGGTTGGCCAGGGCCGGGATGCTGGGGTCGTGGCTACCGGCGACGAGGTGCAGCAGGCTGCGATTCCATTCCTTGGGGACGACGGTGAGTTCCTCAAACTCGAAGCGTTTGGGCAGGACGACGTGCTCCACTTCTTCCCGCTCCTCGCTGCGGCCCACTTGTTCCTTGGTGTCGTCGGGGATGATGCTCTTGCCCGACCCACCGGCAGCCGTGGGCGCAAAGCGTGGCGTCGGTGGGCGCCATTGCAACGCGCCAGCCGCTTGGCCCGCGGCGCGGATGCGCTTCCAGTCGTCCAACGTGCGGCATTCCGCCTCGGTGATGGTGCGGGCAGGAATGTCCTGGCTGCTGATGGTCTCGCCCGCCAAGAGGCGGCAGAAGATTTCCGTCGCTTCATGGAAGATCTTGCCTTTCAGGAAGGGGTACGGGATGGCCTTCTCCAGGTCGTTGCGGGGCACGTAGCCGTGGGCGCGGTTCATGTAATCGAACCGGCCGGCGCTGAATCCCACGTGGATGGGGCGGGGCTCGGGGCGCAGTGCTTCGAGGCTGCAGAAGTACGCGATGCGTTCGGCGTGTGCGATGGGGCCACCACCTTGGAGGATGTTCATCACCGCGGAGCCGACCTGGATGTGCTGGGTGCGCGCATGGATGGCGTGGGCCGATTGCAGCATGTCGCAGTTGAGGCCGATTTCGCCTTCCCAGTGGGGCACGACGGGGTGCTTGTTGCGCTTCTGGGTCTCGCTGCTCAAGTGGCTCTCGGCCAGCCAGGCAACGCCGAAGCCGAGCCGGTCAGCGGCCTCGACTTGTTCCAACCAATTGGAGAACATGGTGGCCTCGTCGGGGGTGTGCCCATCGACCGGGGTCTGGCTGATGGAGAAGAAGACGTCGAAGTCCAAGCAAGCCGTTGATTCAGGCGGCCATCAAAAGCGGCGCGCATCCTCGTGGTCGGCGCGGTCGCGGGCCACGCGGCCCACCAGCTGGCCGGCGCTGTCCATGGTGCGGCGCGCATTCTGAATCTGCATGCGCAGTTGTTCCAGGTCCGTGCGCACCTTTTCCAAATCGATGGCGATGTCGCGCATGCAAGAGGAGATGCGAGCCCGCAGGGGATAGAGGGCCGGGGCGCGCCCGAAAGCGGCGACGGGCAGGGGCCCGCCGGTCTATTCGGGGCTCGTGCCCTCGGCTTCCGTGACGACTTCGCGCACACGCCACAACGCAGGCCACAGGGTCTGGAGGATGTCTTCTTCCAGTTGGTGGACGGCGTAGCCCTTGAGGCTCTTGACATCGCGGCCGATGATGCGCTTGACGAGTTGCAGGTGGGATTGACGCCACAGCGTGAACTCCTGATCGAAGTCGGTCATCGCTTCGAACAGGGCAAACAGGTCGCTGCGGTGGTTGGCCGTCAGGTAGATGTCCTCGAGGGTCTCGTCATGGCGCTCCAGCACCGCCATCACGTGGGGCCAAACCGTGGGGGCTTCCTTCTGGATGTGGCGGAAGCCCGGGGATTCGGCGCCGGAGCCGTTGCCCAGTTGGCGGCGCACGCTGTGGAAGTCGTTGGGCGCCATGGTGTCGAAGATGGACAGCGCGTCGCGGTTGGCGTGGATGGCCTTGCGGCAGCGGCGCAGCAAGCGCACCGCCGTGAACAAGTCGTCTTTGTCCAGATATTCCTTGACGCGTTCCAATTCGTAGCGCACCAGCTTGAGCCACAATTCGAAGCTCTGGTGGATGACGGAGAACATCATCTCGTCCGGGTGCGCCATGTCGGCGGGGTCCTTCTGGAGCGACAGCAAGGTCGGGACCTGCAAATAGCGCTCGTAGTCGGTGGCGCCTTCGCCTTCGAGCAAAGGACCGTCGTGGTGGACTGGGCAGCCGTGGCCAGGAGAGGGATTCATGATGCACCCGATGTACAGTTACGAACATCCCAGAGGCGTCCCCCTCTTAGGCGTTGGGAACGACAACGCCCGACGGGCCCGTCGCGGGTGTTTGCGCATGGAGTTATATTCCAGTGGAACGGAATCAAGAGTATGGGACTCGTCAAGTTCGCCCTCAAGACCACGTACAAGACCACCAAGTTCACCGTCAAGCACGTGGTCGTGCCGCTGGCGTACACCGCCGCATGGGCCGCCGCCATTTCCTGGGCCGCGGACAAGGTCCGTGAGGGCACCCCCACGGCCAACGGCACCGTCGAGCCCGTGATCCGCCCCGAACGCTGATTCCGCGGCGAGCCCCAGCAACGATGCCCTATGCATCGCCTCCTCCCCCATTCCCCGATTGATTCCCCAAGTTTATCCCGGCGCTTGGCCGTCCGGCCGCCGTGGCCATCGAGTTCACGCTGACGGATGAACAGAAGATGATCCGCGACATGACGCGGAGCTTCGTCCAACAGGAAATCGAACCCTACGTCCAGCAATGGGAGCGCGACGGGGACCACCCCCACGCGATCTACGAGAAGATGGCCGCCCAGGGCCTCTTGGGCTGCATGTTCCCCGAAGAATACGGGGGCGGTGGCCTGGACGCCGTCAGTTACGCGTTGGTCACCGAAGAATTGGCCAAGGGCTGCAGCAGCTTGCGCACCAGCATCAGCGTGCACGGTTCGCTGGCCGGATCGACGATCAAATACTTCGCCAACGACGAGCAGAAGAACGCCTGGCTGCCGGACATGGCGGCGGGCAAGACTCTCGGCGCCTGGGCCCTGACGGAGCCCGGCTCGGGCAGCGATGCGGCGGGCATGACGACCACCGCCCGCAAGGAGGGGGACGAATACGTCATCAACGGGCAAAAAGCGTGGATCAGCAACGGCGGCATCGCCGACCACGTCATTGTCTACGCCAAGACCGCGCCCGAGAAGCAGCACCGCGGCATCTCGTGCTTCATGGTCCACAAAGGCACGCCGGGCTTCGACGTCATCGCCATCGAGAGCAAGAACAAACTCGGCCTGCGCAGCAGCCCGACGGCCACGCTTGGATTCACCGACTGCCGCATCCCCGCGGACCAACTCATTGGCAACGAAGGGGATGGCTGGAAGAACGCCATGTTCGTGCTGAACCATGGCCGCCTCAGTGTCGCCGCCGGCGGCGTCGGCATCGCCCAAGCGGCGATGGATGCCGCCGTGAAGTACGCCACCGACCGCGAAGCGTTCGGACGCCCGATCGGACGGTTCCAGCTCGTGCAGGCGATGCTGGCGGAGATGGACATGAACATCCAAGCCGGCCGCTTGTTGGTGTGGGAAGCCGCCCGCACCCGCGAAGCGTACGACCGCGGCGAGGTCGACCGCGATACCTGGACGCGCGCCGTTAGCCGCGCCAAGCTGTTCGTCGCCGAGATGAGCCTGAAGGTCTGCGAGGACGCCATCCAAGTGCACGGCGCCAACGGCTACACCGACGACTTCCCAGTGGAGCGCTACTGGCGCGATGCCAAGGTGCTGGGAATCTACGAAGGCACCAACCAAATCCAGCGCCTCATCCTCGGGCGGCTCATCACGGGTCTGAAGGCGTAAATGCTGCAACTCGCCACCTGCCCGGCGCTTGCGCCCGCGTTCCACGATGACCAGCCCTTGCTGGATGCGTTCCCACGCCGCGGCGTCCCCGCTGCCGGGCGGCCCTGGCAGGACATCGATTCGGGGCCGGTCGCCATCCGCAGCACCTGGGATTACACTCTCCACGTGCCGGCATTCCGTGACTGGCTGGACCGCCTCGACCGCGCCAGCGCCGTGGTGGTCAACCCCACGAAGACCATCCGCTGGAACTTGGACAAGCGCTACTTGTTGGAACTGCAAGACCAGGGGCACCCCGTCGTCCCCAGCCGCGTGCTTGCCTCATTCGACCCGGCGGAAGTGACCCGCATCGCCGACGAGGAAGGCTGGGGCGCGGCGGTGGCCAAGCCCATCGTCGGGGCCGGTGCGGAAGGGTTGGCGGTCGTCGAGGGCGGCCACGCGGCGGGCTTTGACCTGAGCGGCAACACGTGGAGCGAGGGCTGGTCGGACACGCCCCAAGGCCCTTGCTTGGTGCAGCCGCGATTGGACAGCATCCGGCGGGGCGAGTGGTCGCTCATCTACTTCGAGGGCCAGTTCAGCCACGCCGTGCTGAAGCGCCCCAAGGACGGCGACATCCGCGTCCAAGAGGAACACGGCGCCACGTCGGAAGCGGCGACGCCACCAGACCACGTGCGCGCCGCGGCGGACGCCATCATGGCCGACCAAGACGCCATCGTCGCCCGTGTCGATGGCGTCGACGACCCCGGCCTTGGCTTTGCGTTGATGGAGTTGGAGCTCATCGAGCCGGAATTGTTCTTCCGCTATCACCCCGGATCGGTGGAGCGGTACGTGGACGCCGTGCTGCGTGCAATCCAATAGATTCACCGTGGTCTCCGCGGCCAAATCCTATGGACCAGAGGCATGTGGCCTTGCCATGGACACCATCACCCAAACGGTCCAACGCGTCAGCCACATCACCCTGATCGTCGACGACCAGCAGAAGGCCATCGACTTCTACGCCAAGGTGTTCGGCACCGAAATTCGCGGCGACAACGTCTTCGAGTTCAACGGAGACTCGATGCGGTGGGTCACCATCGGCATCCCCGGCGACGACCTGGAAATCGCCATCACGCCCCCCATGCCCAACCCGGAAGGCGAGATGCCCACCGTGGGCGACGGCAACATGACCGTGGTCGCGAGCGCCAACGTCCAGGCCGTCTGCGATGCATTTGCCAACAACGGCGGCACCGTCGTCAGCCCGCCAGAGATTCTGCCATGGGGAGAAAGCGCGGTCATGCGCGACCCCTGTGGCAACCCATGGAACGTCGTCGACGTCAGCAAGATGCCATCCAACTGAACCTTCAAGTTCGTTGTACCGACACCTTCAAGCCTCCACCTTTTGCCTTTTGAATCATTGCGTTGCGTGCACGGGTCCGACGCCGCAAAGGAAGCCAAGCAGCGCAACCAATCATCCACCATGGTAGTTCCATGGGGACTGTTGACGCTAGTCTTCGGCGGACTGTACGGCTACCTGAGTCCCGGTAGCCAGCCGAAGGGACGAATGCTCGTGAACGGCCTGTTCATTGGCCTCGTTTTGGCCATCGTGTTCGGGTTGATTGGCCTCACGGCCGGAGCCCCCGCGTTCGGGTTGCTCGGCTGGGGCCTGTTCTTTGACATCGTCATCCTGACCCTCCTGTTTGTCTTGGGTGTCTGGATTGGCGACCTGCT
>JBFKTF010000081.1:0-8695 GCA_041636435.1 Thermoplasmatota archaeon | reverse complement strand
GTGTATGCGTGCACGCGTGTGTGCGTGTGAGCGTGTGGGCGTGTGGGCGTGTTTGCGTGTGCGCACGCGTGCGCGCGTATTAGGGATTTGGCTCTGAGACGGCCGGAAATGGCGATTCTAGGCCGTTTCTTCGACCACGATGGGTTCCGCCGGCTCGGCCGCCATTTCGGGCGCAGAGGGCGTTTCCTGTGGAACCGGTGCAGCCTCGGAGCTCTCCGCCGCCTCGCCGGGGGCAAAGCTCTCCACGCTGCGGGGCCGGTCGGCGTCCGGGTCGATGCCGACGAGCTTGGCCATGGTGCGGCGAATCTCGTCGGGCGTGGCGGCGTCCAGCCCGAAGTATTCGGGGAACGCGGCGGTGACGGTGAGCACCTTGGTTTGCCCATCCTTGCGGGTCTTGATGAGGCCGTGCTCCTTCAGATCGGAGACGTGGTCGTAGACCTTGGAGCCAATCATGTCCTTCAAGTCGGATTGCTTGAGGGGTTGGTGGTAGGCGATGAGGGCCAGGGTCTTCAGGACCTTGGCGGGGATCTCCATGGGAGCGAACTTGGCGGCGGGCTCGGCGGCCACGGTGCGCACCTGCATCGCCCACTTGGTGCCGGCCTTGCGGACCTCCAAGACGGTATCGCGCTCATCGTAGATTTTGACCAGTTCCTCGATGGCCTTCTTGACGGTGGGCTTGGTGAGTTCTTCCTTCTCGGCGATCTCTTCGATGCTGATGGCACCGCCGGCACTGAACAGGGCTGCTTCGACGACGTGGATGGCTTTCATTGGGCATCACCGCAGGGATGCGCCCACCGCAGCAGGCGCGGGTTGAGGGAGAGAAGAGCGCGACGGTCCTTGGCGCTGAGGCGCTCGGAGCGCTCCGGTCCGACCCTGAATGGGTCCTTCATGCCTTCACCTCGGCGACGGCCTCCGCCAACGCGGCGGCCTCTTCGAGCTTGGGCGTGATCCAGATTTCGCCGTACGGGAAGTCCTCTTGGACCAACTCGATGCGGCCTTGCTTGCCAAGGAACAACACGGCGTTGAAGGTCTGCACCAAATCCATGACATCTGGTTCGTACAACTGACTGAATGGAATGGGATGCGTCGGGTGGTCGAGGATGCGGTGCCAGGTCTCGGCAATCTCCGCGTCCAGGTCCTCCTTGTGCATCATGCCACCGACCTTGCCGCGCATCTTGCGCTTCAAGCTCAGGCGGGCCTGCAACTTGGTTTGCTGCAGCTTCTTGCGCTCCGAGGCCTCCTCGTGGACTTCTTCGAAAGCGTGGATGAGCTCCATCAAGGTGACGCGGCGGTCGCCCTTGTGGCGGATCTTCTCATCGATGGGGGCCCGCGGCAGCTGCGTGATGCGCTCCGTGAAGTCCCACTCCTCGTCGTCGAAGGCGAAGTCGGGCACGTCGTCCCAACCCCATTCTTCCTCCTCCTCGGGAACGAAGACGGCGCGCTCGGCGATCTCGTCGCTTTGCAGCTTCAGCACCGTCCACGCCATGAGGATGATGCGGCCGGCCGTCACCAAGTCGACGCCGTGCTCGCGTGCTTGTTGCAGGTACAATTCCGCGAACTTGGACAAGTCGAGGTTCCAGGGGTCCAGGTGTTCTTGCGTGACCAGTTCGAACGCGATGGCGAGGTCCCGGTGGAACGCGTCCTTGAACGAGACGTGCTCGCCTTCGTCCGAGTGCTGCACCATCTCGATGTATTCGGTGATGCGTTCCCCGGTCTCGTCGTGGTCGCTCATCGCTTTGTGCCACAACAAGTGGCGCACCACGCTGACCGTGTGCAGTTCCGTCTGGGACTGCATCATTGTTGAATCTCCTTCGTGGCTTCGTCCACCCAGGCGCCGAGGGTCTGTTCCTCTTCTTCCCATGCGGGCAGGACCTTGGGCTCCACTGGGTCGGGGACGCTGGCGTTGTCCTCCAATCGGCCCATGAACGTCGGGCGCACCAAGCCGCGGTCGTCCCGCTGGGCCGTCATTCCTTCACCTCGACGGTGACCATGCCCTTGATGGTGTCCTGGATGGAGTCGGGGCCCTTGTCGGGGGTCTTGGACTTGCGCACCGTGGAGGTGCCGTCGCCGTTGTCGTCCTTGTCTTCTTCGTCGTCCCGCAGTTGGTCCAAGTCGAAGTTCGCGATGATCTCCGATTGGCCCGGCGTGGTCTGCGTGACACCGTAGATGAAGCTGGCTTCCTTGAGGGTGATCTTGCGAAGGCTCACCTGGATGAATTGGGCGAACTTCGCGTTGTCCTTGATGAGCTTGGCCAGCAGCTCCGAGTTGACGGCGTCCAAGTTCTGGTCCACTTCATCGAGGTAGTAGAACGGACTCGGCTCGTATTGCTGGATGGCGAAGATGAACGCCATGCTGGTCAGGGACTTCTCGCCGCCGGAGAGGGCGTCCAGGCGCGTGACACGCTTGCCCATCGGTTGGGCCTTCAGGATGAGGCCACCTTCGAAGGGCGCTTCGGGGTTCTCCAACTCCATGAGGGCCTTGCCGCCCATGCTGAGGCGGGCGTAGACTTCGGCGAAGTTCTCGTTGACGGCGTCGAAGACGGTCATCAAGGCGGCCTTCTTGCGGCCCGTGATCTCGTCCACGAGGGTGATGAGTTCGTTGCGTTGGGACTGCAAGCGGTCGGTTTCCTCTTGCAGTTCCTTCTGGCGGCTGGCCTGGGACTCGAATTCTTCCAAGGCACGCATGTTGACGGCGCCCAGGCGGTCGATGGCCTGCTCCTTGCTGCGCATTTCGCGCTTCAGTTCATCGTATGGTGGGATGTCCTCGTCGGGAGCCACTTCGACCGGGTTCTCGGCCAGTTCCACCATCGCTTCGCCCAGCTGCTCCTCGAGCGTCGGGAGCTTGCTCTTGGCGTTGCTGATGAGGCCATAGTGGGTCTCGATGCGGTCGGAGACCTTCTCCATCTTGGCCTTCAGGTCCACCATGGCTTGGTAGGCCTTGTCGCGCTTCTCGGAGAGGCCCTTGAGGCTGGCCGTCGCCTTGCGCTCCATGGCCATCAAGGCGTCCACTTCGGCCTGCGCCTTCTTGTGGTCCTTGAGGAAGACTTCCAGGTCCTGTTCGTGCTTGGCGCGGCCACTGGTGGCGTCCTCGATTTGCTTCTCGATTTCCGCCACGCGTTGCTTGACTAGTTCCAGTTGCTTGGCCGCGACGTCGCGGCGGCTCTGGGCGGTCAGGGATTCTTCGGTGAGGGTGCCGACGTCCTTCTCCAATTGCTCGGCCTTCTCGCGCAGGTCCTTGCGGCCACCCTTGACCAGCAAGCGGCCCTTCTCTTCGCGGATGGATTCCAGTTCCTCGAGGCGCTTGGAGCAAGTGGCCATGCGCTCTTCGAGGCCGGTCATCGCTTCGTCGGCGTCCGTGAGTGCTTGGGTGTTCTTCTGGACCGCGTCCTCGAGGCCCTTGAGCTTCTCGCCGATGCGGTCGCGGCGCTTGCGCAAATCGTTGAGGCGGTCCTCGCTGGAGGCGTCGCCCATTTGCCCGAGTTGTTCCTCCAGCGTCTCCATCTCCTTGCGCACGCGGCGCATCCCTTCGATGGCTTCGTCCTGGGCTTGTTCGGCCTTGCCAATTTCGGCCAGGAGTTCGTCCAGGCGACCGCGGTCGGCGTTGCTGAAGCCGGGGCCGTTGCTCTTCTTCATGGAGCCACCAATCATGGCGCCGCCCGCTTCGAAGAGTTCGCCCTGCATGGTGACCATGCGGACACCGCCCATCAGGCGGCGACCGGCGTCCATGTTGCGCACCACGAGGGTGTCGCCAAAGGCATGCCAGAACGCGTTCTGGTAGCGGGGATTGTAATCGATGAGGTCCAGCGCGAAGCCAAGGCAGCCGTCTTGCTTGACCTTCATCAGGGCCTGGCCACGGGGGCGACCGGGCACCATCTTGTTGAGGGGCAGCAGCTTGGCGCGTCCGAGCTTGCCCTTCTTGAGCATCTCAATGCAGGCCGCAGCCGCCGCGTCGTCCTCCACGAGGATGGCGTTCATGTTGGGGCCGGCCGCGGTCTGCAAGGCGTTCTCGTATTCCGAGTCGACGCTGGCCAGTTCGGCGATGGTGCCGATGATGCCCTTGAGTTGGCCGCCGTCGCGGGCTCGCAGGATTTCTTCCACGGCGCGGCCCATGGTGCCGCCGGCGCGGGCGGCCGCTTCTTGCTGTGCTTGCAGTTCCGCGTATTCGCGTTGCAGGCGGCGGATGCGTTGCTCCAGGTCCTCTTGTTGGGCGGCGAACTCGGCGTTGGCCTTGCGCAGGTCGAAGCGGCGACGCTCCAGTTCCTTGCGCTTCTTGGCGCCACCACTGGTGGTTTGCTCCAACTCGTCGATCTGCCAGGTCAACTCGTCGCGGTCCTTCTGCAGGGTCTCCAGTTCCTCGCTGGCGTCCTGCAATTGCTTGGCGATGGTCTCGCGGCGGTCCTTGAGGCGGTCCGCGTCCAGGCGCGCCTGGTGGACTTCGGTCTGGGCATCTTCGTGTTCTTTCTTCAGCTTCGCCAGCTCACGGTTGAGCTCCATGGCGCCGCTGGTGGATTTGCTGATGAGTTCCCGGACGCCGTCCAGGTCCTTCTTCGCCGTGGCCAGGGCCTCGGCCTTCTCGTCGGCCTTCGTGGCCTCTTGATCGTGGATGCCCTGCGTCTTGTCCAGTTCCTTCTGGATGCGGCGCAGTTCGGCTTGCATCGGGGCCACGTCGTCCTTGGCGTCGCGCAGTTCCGACTTGGCGAAGTTGATCTTCTCTTCCAAGCGGACCATCTTGTCGCGGGCCTGCTTGATTTCCTCTTGCAGCTTCTCGACTTCTTCGCCGCCTTCCTCGCGGATTTGCTGCTCGAGTGCACGGTGGTCGCGCTGGGCTCCGTTGAATTGTTCCTTGAGGCCCGCCAGCACCTCTTCGTGCTTGGCGCGCTCGCCCGTGAAGCGCTCAATCTCCTCTTGCACGCGGGCGATGCGGTCCTCCAAGTCGGATTTGCGGCGCACCGCCATGAGGCCCTTGAGTTGGTTGACGCGGTCCTTGAGGTCCTTCCACTTCTGGGCGGCTTCCTTCTCCTTCTCCAGTTGCTTCAGGTTCCGCGCAATTTCCTCCAGCACGATGCCGATGCGCTCCAGGTTCTCCTCGACTTCGGTGCGGCGCTTGTCTGCTTGGCCGATGTCGTTGTCGAACGCCGTCACGCCGGCGATGTTGTCCAGAATCTTGCGGCGTTCCACGTTGCTCATCTGGCAGATGTGCAACACGTCGCCCTGGGCCGTGATGTTGTAGCCGTCCGCCGAGATGCGGGCATGCTGGAGCAGGTCCACGAACTCGCGCTTCTTGCTGGCGCGGCCGTTGACGTAGAAGTAGGAATTGTAGCCGTCCGGGTCGTCCTTCTTGGGATGCTTCTTGACCTTGCGCGTCAACACGACCTCGTCGGCGTCCACGGGCATGACGCGGTCCTGGTTGTCGAAGGTCAGGGCGACCAGGCAGTAGCTGGCGGCCTTGCCGGTGCTGCCGCCATTGAAGATGAGGTCCGTGAGGCGGCCGGCGCGGATGGCGCGCGGGGAGTTGGGTCCCAGCACGAACATGATGGCATCGCCGATGTTGCTCTTGCCAGAACCATTGGGGCCCGTGATCGCCGTGAAACCGGCGTCGAAGGGGACCGTGAGCTTCCGCCCGAAGCTCTTGAAATTCTCCATGTGGACTTGTTTGAGGTGCATCCCTGTTCCTCTAGGAGCAGATGCACTGGCCGGCGCTACGCCGGATCACTGGAGGTCTCCCTCACTGTGCATCCTCATCCCAGGTGGGGAGACGGCTCTTGTCCTTTAAGCCCTGTGGGCTGCCTCTTCTGTTGCAGACGCCCCATCGCTTCCACTGGAAGCCAACGGCAACTGCACGATGGACTCCAAGCCACGGCCGGGGCCATCGCACACCAATTGCAGTGTGCCCCCTTGCCGTTCGATGACCGCTTGCCCGTGCCGCATGGCGCCGCGCAAGGCCGTGTCTTCGCCTTCGCCCCAGATGGCCTCGACGTCTTCTGGCTCAATCATGGGGTCTTGGTCCTGGATCACCAACTCCGCGTGGCCGTTGCCTGGGCGCAGGCGCACCCAGACGAGGCCGCCACTGGGCGTCTCCCGGACCGCGTGGTCCATGAGCAGCATCATGACCTGCACGATGGGGCGGCGCTCCACGTGCACCGGCATCGGGTGGTCGCTGCGATCCACGCGCAAGCGGATGCCCAGCTTGAGGGCGCGTTCATGGAAGACGCCCATGGCCTCGTCGAACAGTTCGCCGATGTCGGCCGGTTCGCGCGGCTGCTCCTTTTGCTCCAGCGCCATGAGGTCGCTGACCAAGCGCTCCTGCAAGTGGTTCCACCGCTGCACGTTGCGCTCAATGCGCTCCAGCGCGGCGGCTTGGCGCGCATCCAGATCCCCCAGCATGCCCTGGCGTAGCAAGTGCAGTTGCAAACGAATCGGGGTCAATGGGGCATGAAACGATTGCTCGGCCGTGGCCAACAGGCGCTGCCGGTCGGCGCTGACCGCTTGGCTGTGTTCGCGGGCCACGGACAATTCGTCCAGGCGGGAGCGCAACGAGTCGCCCTGGTCGTCTGCCGTGATGTCTTGATGGACCAGCAGGATGGGCTCGTCCTCCACGGGCACGCGGCGCATGGAAGCGCGCCAGGTCGCGGGCGGATCACCCAATTGGTACTCGCAGGATGCCGGTTCGCCGGACTCCAACGTGCGTTGCAGGCACGCCGCCACGGCCCGGCCAGCTTCTCGGGCGAAGCCCTTCTCGTCCCGCAATTGCCGGATGTGGTCGTCGCCGATGCAGTCGGTCGTGGCGATGACGCCACCCGGCGTGGCGGCGTGCTCCCACGCCGCGTTGAGTGCCTGCACGCGGCCGTGGCGGTCCAACGCCGCCGCAGGCAACGGAATCGCATCGACGAGGGCTTGATGGAGTGGCTCGGCCTTGCGCGGGCGCGGGGGTCGGGAACCACTGGCCTTGACGACCATACACATGGCTGGTCGTCCATCGCCGTAAGGGGCCATCGGTGCGCCCATGAGGACCTTCGGGCCCAAGGGGACGGGGGGAGAAGGGCGCTCGACCGTCCGCTGGCCCCGCCTACCTCCTGTTGGAGGCGCGATTGGGTCCCCGTCGGGCCGCCCGGGCGCCGGCACGCGGGCCGGGCCGGTTTTCAACGCCGCCCCAGTCGGCCGCGTCGTGGTCACCGAATTCTACGGCCCCTTCGCGCACCTCCGCAACCGCCTCGAATGGTGCCGCATCCGCAGCCCGACCCACGGCGTCTTCGACGTGGTCATCGTGTTGCCGGGACGCACCGACGTGCCCGTCACAGTCTACACCAACAGCGCCGCCGGCCAACGCTTCATGGCCGACCGCTTCCCCGAATCGACCACCCACCGCGTCCCGGCCTCCGCGCTGCGCATGACCGAATCCGAGCAAGGCCACCGCCTGCACTGCCAGATGCACGCCGAGCACGGCCCCCTGCGCCGCGTCGACATGGAATTCCACGCCGAAGAGGGCGTCCCCAAGGAAGTCCCCTACGGGGGCGACGCCCCGTGCTGGGGAAGCCAATACGTCTGCACCGGCGTCGATCTGGAGCTGCCTGCCCGTGTCCGGGGCGTCATCCATTGGGATGACCGCGAGGAGCCCCTGGCGGGCGTCGAGGGCGTGCTGACGCTGGGCAGCATGGGGCGGCTCGAGCGGCTTTCCTGAGCTACTGCAACAACGGCGGCCCCTTGGGCACGATGCGGAACGGGTTGATGCTGGTGTGGGACCAGTAGTAGTGTTGCTTGATGTGGTCCCAATGCACCGTCTCGGCCACCCCTGGTAGCCGGAAGAGGCGCTCCACGAAGGCCTGCAAGTGGGGCATCTCGGCAATCTTCTGGACGTTGCACTTGAAGTGCGTGTGGTACACGGCATCGAACCGCAGCAGTGTCGTCCACAGGCAGACGTCCGCCTCCGTCAACATGCCCGGCAACCCGTGGTCTTGCCCCCACCGGGTGTCGGAGGTGTCCCCCAACAGCCAGGCGCGGCCCTCCATGTGGGCCTCCAATTCGGCCAGCCGATCAAAGAGCACATCGATGTTCTCGTCGTAGGCTTCCTGGGTGCGCGCGAAGCCGCACTTGTACACCGCGTTGTTGATGGACTCGTAGTTGGCATCGATCATGGCGTCGACGGCCGCTTCCATGCCGGGGGGCAGCAGCGTGTCGTCCCGGGCGATGCCCTGGGCGGGCGCCATGGCGGTGTTCATCATGCGGATGATCTCGCGGCTCTCGTTGTTGACGATGGTCTGGCGCTTGGTGTCCCAGAGCACGGGTACGGTGCCGATGCCGGCAAAATCCGGGGCGGCGGCGTGGTAGATGTCCTGCAAGCTGGAAGCCCCCATGGTGCGGTCGGGTGTGCAGCCCTCCAAGTCCGGTTCGAAGACCCAGCTGCCATCCGGTTGCATGCGCCAGGACACCACATCGACGCTGGCATCCAAGCCCAGCAGGGCCCGGTGCACGAGGGTCCGGTGGGCCCAGGGGCAGGCATACTGGACGATGAGGTGGTAGCGGCCCGGCTCGGCGGGGAACTCGTCGCCCACGGCGTTGCGGAACTCGCTCTGTTTTCGGTGGAATCGCCCGTCCCCTTGCTTCAACCAAGCCGCCTTCACGAGGCCTGCAAACGGCTCCCAGGCCTTAGTCCGTGGGGCGTGGGACGCCGAGCACCTGCACGGCCTCGACGTAGGCAT
>JBFKTF010000080.1:0-8841 GCA_041636435.1 Thermoplasmatota archaeon | reverse complement strand
GGCTGGCATGGACTCCCGCATCCTCGTCCCCATCCGATACAGCGCCTGGCTCAGCGGAGATCTCGGGCGCAGCATCCACCAGGACATCCAAGCCAGCCTGCAGATTCTCGCCGGCCTCCGCGTCACCCGCATGCCTCGGGGGTTCCTGATCGAAGCCGACGAAGACCCCGGCCCCATGCTCGAAGTGGTCCATGCCGGCATCGCCGACGTGGAACGCGCCGTGGCCCAACGCTACCCGGTCTTCCACCACGAGATGGGGCCCCTCTGGACGGGCACCCTGCAAGTGGTGTTCCCGAAGACCTGAAACCAAACCAAGGCGATGGGGCCGCGTGCAGGCGACGTGCTACATCGACTTGGGCAGCCCGTATGCGTACCTTGGCTGGCAACGCATCCAGAAGGCACCCCAACGATTTCCGGGACTGCGCTTTGTGTGCGTCAGCGCGGCCCACATCTTCCGCGCCGACGGGACCGTGCCCAACATGACCTTGCCCAACCAGAGCAAGTACCTCGTCGAAGACCTCACGCGGGCCTGCCAACGCATCGACGTTCCATTCCAACCCCCCATGGAGGACCAACCGGGCGCCATGCCCGTCAACAGCCTCGCCGCCATGCGCATGTGGCACGCCGCCCAAGACGACGGCCAAGGAGACGCTTGGCTCGAAGCGTGCTACTTGGCCTACTTCCGCGACGGCCGCGACATCAGCGACCGCGCCGTCCTGGACGCTCTGGCCCACGAGGTCGGATTGGCGTTCGACAGCAGCGCCGCCGACGAGCCACAATGGAAACAAGCGCTCGTCGACGCCACCAGCCGGGCATACGCCGACGGGGCGCCCGGCGTCCCATTCACGGTGCTAGAAAACGGCGACACGCAGCACTTCTGGGGCCAAGACAGGCTCCACTTGGTGGCCGAAGCCCTGCGCTAACTGGCGCAAGGGACGCACGCGCTCCACACGAAGAGCGAGCGCGTTGCTCCTGCGCCCTTAAGTGCAAAGAACCGTGGAGGGACCCATGGCACTCGCAGAATACGAGACCCTGTTCCGCTACTTCCACGTCCTGGCTGGAATCGTGTGGATTGGGCTTCTGTACTTCTTCAACCTCGTGAACCTGCCCCTCTTGAAGTTCGACCTCAAGAAGCCGTTCACCGTCGACATGGCCGAGAAGGCCAGCATGCACATCACCCTGAAGACGCTGTTCTGGTTCCGCTGGGGCGCCGCCTTCACCTTCCTGTTTGGTCTGCTGCTCATCGGCGCCAACATGGAGAACGGCGTCGGCATGTCCTACTTCACCACCGGCTTCGCTGGCGCCATGATCCTCATGGGCGTCATCTTCGGCACCATCATGGCCTACAATGTCTGGTTCATCATCTGGCCTGCCCAGCAGAAGATCATGACCAACAACAAGGCCATCGCTGAAGGCGGCGACAAGGACAAGCTCGGCGCCGAGAACGCGCCCCTCGTCAAGAAGGCCGTCTTCGCCAGCCGCATGAACACCTGGCTCAGCGTCCCCATGCTCTTTGGCATGATCTTCGGTGCCCACGGCAGCGGCGAGCTGACCGGCCCCAACGCCTTTGGCACCAGCAACCTGGTCTACCTGGGCATCCTCGTCGTCCTGCTGGCGGTCATGTACTTCATGAGCACCCGCAAGACCAACGCCTAAGCGTTGATTGCTTCCTCTTCCTCTCTTCCCCTTGGATCCTTCAAGCGAAGGACGCGCCAACCATGTTGCTCGGCCAACGCCGCCAGACGCGTGCGGGGATTGATGCACGTGCCATGGCCCACCACTTCGAGCATGTGCTTGTCGGAGTAGTGGTCCGTGTAGGCATGGCAGTCGGCGGGGTCCACGTCGTGGGCCTTGCAGTAGGCCAACACGATGTTCGCCTTGTCCGCCCCATACAGGGGCCCACTCAGGATGCCGCCGGTCAAGCGCCCATGGCGTTCCTCCAGTTCGCAACCAATCAAATCCGTGCCCTCCGGTAGCGCCGGCAGGCACTTCTCCACCAAACGGCGCATGCCGGTGGTGATGATGACGCAGCGACGCCCTGCCTTGGCGTGCGCCTGCATCTCCGCCAGAATCTCGGGGAAGATGCTGGGGACCACGTAGTCGTCCACGAATTCCTGCAACAGGTCGTCGAGGGGCTCCACGGGGACGCCGCGCAAGCCCTTGTACGCGTTGCGCACGATGGTGGAACGGCGCACCGCCCGGGCCCGATACAGCGCCGATTGCACGCCCATCCACGCCAAGTACGGCGTCAGGCGGGCCATCATGCTGGCCCGCATCGCGGCGCCCTTGGCCCGGCCGTGTTGCTGGGTCGCGCGGCGACGGCGTTCGAACATCCATTGCCCGAACTGCGGTCCGGCATCGATGCTGATGATGGTCTTGTCAAAGTCCAGGAACGCCAGGCCCTTCACAGATGCTCCTCCAAGAAGGAAGCCGTCGCTTGGATGCAGCGCTCCGCGTCGAGGTCGCGGTAGCATGCATGGCCGCCGTCGTGCTCGAAGCGTTCCAGGTCGCCGATGGCCGAGAAGACGTCGTCGATGCGTTTTGGTTCCACCGTCTCGTCGTGGCGGCTCGTGATGCCCAACACCGGGCAGCGTACGCTGCGTGCCCAGGCCTTGGCGTCCATGGTCGTGGCGTACGTGTAGTTGGCCATGTTGGCGGTATCCAGCAGATATCCCTGGGCCCTGGCTTGCTTGGCCAGTGCTTGGTCGACGTAGCCCCGGTCGTAGCGGCCTTTTTGCACAATGGTGCCCGCCACCTTGCCCTTGCCTTGGCGTCGGCGCGCCAGGCGTCCTAGGGCATGGAATGCGGGCTTCTTCCAGGACTCCAACTCATCAAACAGGCGGCGCGGCGGATGGGCCGCCACCACGGCGCCGATCTCGTCCCGGCGCGCCGCGATGCCCAAGGCCAAGGCGCCACCATTGCTGTGGCCCACGAGGCCCATGGGGACGCGCCCCACCGTGTCTTGGACCCACTGGCAGGCGGCATCCACGTCCGCCAATGCCCGGTCCAAGTCGATGCGGCCGCGGTCCCCGGCACTCAAGCCATGGCCTCGCAAATCGATGGCCAGGCACGCCGTGCCGGCATCGGCCAAGCGCGCTGGCAACTCGCCCAATTCGAGCAAGCAGGAGTTGTACCCGTGGATGGCAATCGCCGCCCGCTTCGGCTTGGCGGGGGCGTGCCATTGGGCGTACACTCGGGTGCCTTGGACCGTGAGTGCCGCCTCGTCCACGGCCAAGGAGCCCAACGGGTCTTCCTAAGCCCTCCCATCACGCTCATAGCCCAGTGCCGGGTCGCGCCGCCGTGGACCCCCAAGCCGCGTTCCGCGCCGACGTGGAAGCCGCCATCGATGCCGCGCTGAGCCAGCTCGGCGTGGACGAGCGCCCTGCCTTGGAGACGCCCCCGGACCGCCAAATGGGCGATTTGGGCATGCCGTGCTTCCCATTGGCCAAGGCCCTGCGCAAGGCACCCCCCATGATTGCCCAGGACGTGGCCGCGGCCATGGCCGCCTCGGGTTGGATCAAGGAGGTCCGCGCCGTGGGTCCATACGTCAACTTCTGGATGGACGACGACCGCCTCGCCGGCGCCGTCCTGGAAGACGCGGACGCCGCCACCACCGCCGACCCGGTCCCCGGCAAGATCCTGCTGGAGCACACCAGCGCCAACCCCAATGGTCCCCTGCACGTGGGCCGCGCCCGCAACCCCATCTTGGGCGACACCATGGCGCGCTTGCTGCGCACCGCGGGCCACGACGTGGAGACCCAGTACTACATGGACAACTTGGGGCGCCAAGTGGCCCAACTGTACTACGGCAAGAAGCACATCCCCGCCGACGCCCTGGAGCCCGCCGCCCGGGACAAGCCCGACCACGACCTGGTCCGCTACTACCAGGCGGCCAACGAACGCCGCGAAGCCGACCCCGCCGTCGCCACCGAAATCAAGGACCTGGTCGCCACGCTGGAAGAGGCCCCCGCCGATTTGCTGGCGGATGTCCGCACCGTCTACGAGGCCTGCTTCGATGGCATGCGCCAAAGCCTCAGCCGCCTCGGCGTCACCTACGACTCCATCAAGGACGAATCCGACTTGGTCACCGGCGGCGACGTGGAGGAAACCATCGAGCGCCTCAAGCAGAGCCCCCGCGCCCACGTGGAGGACGACGGCGCCAACTACCTGGACATGAGCGCCGAACTGAAGGGCAACAAGTCCACGAAGTTCTTCTTCACCCGCAAGGACGGCACCAGCGTCTACGCCACCCGCGACGTCGCCTACCACAAGTGGAAGGCCGAACACGTCGGCGAGGGCGGTCGCCTCCTCAACGTCCTGGGCGAAGACCACCGCCTGCAATCCCTGCAAGTCAGCGTCGCGTTGGAAGAACTGGGCCACCAACGCCCCGACGTCATCTTCTACGCCTTCGTCAGCCTCCCCGAGGGCAAGATGAGCACCCGCGCCAACCGCGTGGTTTTCCTGGACGATTTGCTCGACGAAGCCGTCGCGCGCGCCCACGACGCCGTCAAGCAACGGCGCCCCGAGCTGGCCGACGACGATCTGCAGGACATCGCCGAACACGTCGGCGTCGCCGCCATCCGCTTCAACATCGCCCGCGTGCAACCCGAGAAGCCCATCGCCTTCCGCTGGGAAGACGCATTGGACTTCGACTCCGGCGCCCCGTACATCATGTACGCCCACGCCCGCGCCGCCAGCCTCATGGCCAAGGCCGCGGAAGCAGGCATCGAAGCCCAATACGACGCCGGCCGCATCGGCGACGGGGAACGCGCCCTGGCCCGCGCCATCGCGGGATTCGTGCCCGCAGCCAAGGCCGGCGCCGACGCCGCACCCCACAAGTTCTGCGCCTACGCGCTGGAACTGGCCGGTGCCTTCAACGAATACTACCGCGACCACCCCGTCGTGGGCTGCGATGACCCGGCCACCGCCGCCATGCGCCTCTGGTGCGTGCAAGCGGCCAAGGCCACCATCGCCAAGGCGTGCCACGCCTTGGGCATCGTGCCCCGCGACCACATGTGACGACGCAAAGCCCTTGACCCAGGACAGCTCAGAACAGCTATGCGCCTCCTGGCCGCCTTCCTGATCGTCTCCGCCGCCCTGGCAGGATGCCTCGACACGGACCCCGCCCCGGACACCCCGAGCGACCCCGAACCGACGCCTCCCGCACAGCGCTACGACCTGCCCGAGGACCCCATGCCCGAGGGCCCCGGCCACGACCACACGGACGGTAGCCAACACAAGTTCCTCTGGAACTACGAATTCAGCGCCCGCGACCCGCTGCTTGGCAACGACGCCAACGCAGCCGGCGTCCACGCCTTGGACGTCCAAGCCGGCTACATGTTCGGCGCCGTCTACGGCAGCCACACCGTCGCCGTCGATGGCGGTGTCGTCATCTGGGACCTGGCCGACCCCGCCCACCCCGAACAAGTGGGCCGCTGGGTCATCCCCGGCAGCGTCGGCGGTGACCGCAGCATCGGCGCCACCCAAGACGGCGACTACGTCGTCATCAGCACCGAACCCATCACGTGCTTCAGCCAAGTGGGCAGCAACCCCTTCAGCGTCTACCTGATCGATGCCCGCGACAAGTCCATGCCCGTCGTCAGCGACGTCGTCACCGTCAGTGGCCAGAGCGTGGGGCAACCCGACGCCCCCGGCCTGGCCATCAGCGGCCACAGCGTCTACGTCGCCCACATCGATGGCCGCGACTGGGCCTTCGTCAGTGGCACCATCTACGAGATTGTCCGCACCGAACAAGGGGCTCGGCTCGTGGCCACCGGCGACACGCTCAGCATCGGCCACGACATGTACATCCGCGACGCGCCCTACAACAAGACCTGGGCCATCGCCGCCGGCGGCACCCTGCGCATCTACGACGTCACCGACCCCGAAGACCCCGCCCAGATCGCGTTCTGGGAGGTCCCCGACGGCCAGTGGTTCAGTGAGTACGACTACTACATCCACACCGCCGACATCGCGTACTTTGAGGACCAAGACATCTTCATTGTCAGCACCGAGGACTGGCTCGACTGGACGAGCGTCGTCTTCATCGTCGATGCCACGCCGCTGCGCAACCAGACCGCAGTCGATGCGGCCCGCGCCGCCGACGACCCGATGCTCCTGCAGGACATCGGCCTCTGGAAGAACCCCGGCAACCACACCGCCAGTGGACTCAGTTTCAGCCTCCACAACCCCCGCTTTGGTGAGGATGGCATCATGACCATCAGCAGCTACCACGGCGGCCTGTGGCAACTGGACTTCCGCCACCCCGACTTCCGCACGCAGCCGGAAGAGATCGCCTACGCCGTGTACTCGGACGCCGATGGCCCCCTGGCCATGGACCCCGTGCAGGGCGCCGACGCGTGCAGCCTCGGCTACACCGTGGATGCCCCCACCTACATGGACGTGGAACTGGGCCCCGATGGAATCCTGTACGCGGCCGATGTCTACACGGGCCTCTACACGTTCGTCCCGACCCCGGACCACCCGGTCTACGGGTTCACCCAGGACACGGTGGTCACGGCGACCGTGAGCACCACCGTCACACAAGCGCCCTAGAACGCGGCGTCCCAGCGGGAATCCAACAAGGCGGCCGCCTCGCCGGGCGGCATCGCGTGCCACTTGCCCCAGCGGCGCTCCGCCAAGCCCAGGCCCTCCAAGGTGTCCAAGCCGTCTCGGACATCGAAGTCCACGACGCGGCCCGACTCCTTGCGCAGCCACGCCTCCGCGTGCTCATCCAATGACGCGCGACGCACGGGCCCGTGTTGCAACAACGCGTAGGCAATGAACGCCTCCTTCTCCTCCTCGTCCAAGCTGAACCGCAGCATCTGATCGATGACCGCCGCGTTGTTGGCTAGGTTGCGGAAGTACAAGCCGGCACTCAAGGTCCGCAGATACTTCAGACGGGTGTTCTTGATTTTGGAATGGGTCTTCCACAGGTAGCCGCCGATGACGATCAGGATACCGCCCAGGGCCCGCACTTGCGGATCGTCCAAGCTCAGGGCAAAGGCCCCGGTGAGGATGGCCAAGAAGATGCCCACCGAATTGAAGATGGTCGCCCCCACGCCGGCCACGAGGGGCCCACCCACGAGGATGCGGTCCAAGCGGCGCAGGCGCAGGCGCGTGTTGGGCAACACCATCTCCACGTCCGCCGTGGGGATGTCCTTGAAGGACTTGATGTAGATCTTGCCGGGCTCCATGCCCTCCATGCGGGTCGTGCGGTCCCCGGCCAGGACCTCCGCCTTGAGTCGCAGCACCACCACGAGGCGGTTGTAGACGGTCAGTTCCCGTTGCTTCCAACGGTACATGGTCGACATGCGTCGGTACCGTTCGTGGCGGGTGCTAGTGCCGCGCTTGTAGAGCCGCAGGATGTCGTATTCCTCCAAGTCCACGTCGGCATGCAAGGGAAACAGGCTCTTTTCGTCGAAGGCCTCTTGGAGTTCCTCGCGGGGGACGCGGCGGAAATTGGCGTCCGCCATCACGCCCTCAAAGGCCCGAAGAAACGCCTCTTCGTCCCCACCGCGGCCGGGGATGTCCGGGTCGGGATCGAATGGGGCATATGCGGCCCGCACGGCCTCCACTTGCCGGTCGGCGTCGAAGCGCATGGTGTGGTGCAGCAGCGTCGCCACGCGCCGCATGGGCTCGTCGGCTGCCAGAGCGGCGTGGAGTTCCTTGCGGCTGAGGGGCACGAACTTGCTGGCCTGCACGGCGGTCGCCACGGAGGCGCCGGGGATATGCTTGTTGCCCGGCCGTGGCGGTCAGAAATCGAAGAGCCGTTGCTGGGACGCCTTGGCGGCGCCGGCCCCGAACTTCTTCAATGCCCCGTCCACGCGGTCCTCGCTGAAGTCGTGCTCCTTCACCATGATGCGCCGCACGCGCTCGGCGTCCAACTTGGGCGTGTCCAGCGCCACGCTCGTGTGGGGTGGGTCCAGGAAGATCTGGCGCACGGTGTCTCGTTCGCTGAGTGCCTGGCCTTGCTCCAGGATGCTGCGCTCGGCGGCGGTCTTGGCCGAGTCGGGGTCCGCTTGCAGGCGCTCCAGCAACGCCTCCAATTCGCCGTGCTTCTGGATGATTTGGATGGCCTTCTTGGCGCCGATGCCCTTGATGCCCGGGTGGAAATCGGTGCCCACCAAGAGCGCCACATCAATGAGGCGCTCCCGGTCCAAGCCGATGGCTTCCAGGCTCTCCTGCAAGTCGATGCGTTCCTGGGCCACGTCCACCCACACCTGTTTTCCAGGCAACTTGCGGCGGCCGCTCAGCGTCATGTTGCGCAGCAGCGTCGGCGTGCCAAACAACAGCGCATCGAAGTCCTGACTCGCCACGGCATCCACTTGCCCATCGGCGCACATCCACGCCGCCTGGGCTTCCCCTTCGCCGGGAGCTTGGACCACGGCGACGCCCAAGGACTCGAGCAATTCCATGGCCTCCTGGGCCATGTCCTTGGTCATCTTGCTGGTCTGTTGGGCCTTGGAGTACGCTTTTTCGGTGTCGCCGGCGGCCAGGGCCTCCTCGTACTCCGCCGTCGCCGATTCACGGCGGGCACTGCGGGCGGCCAAGGTCTCCCGCTTCAGGAAGTGGGGCTCGCCATCGAAGACGAACACCGGCTTGATGCCGGCTTCCACCAGGTTGCTGGTGCGGTACAAGATGCCCGCCAAGTGGCTCGTGATGCGACCCTGGCGGTCCTTGAGTGGCGTGCCATCCGGTTGCCGAATGTTGCTCAAGAACTGGTACAAAACGTTCCATGCATCGAATGCGACGCGTTGGCCGCTCCATGCCTGCAAGCTCGTCTCGTGCTTGACCACCACGTCGCCAAGGTCAATGCCCACGAGCAGGCCACCGAGGCTC
>JBFKTF010000079.1:0-8878 GCA_041636435.1 Thermoplasmatota archaeon | reverse complement strand
GCGTGTGGGAGGTGGGCGAGGCGACGTCCGGGCAGGCGTGAAGTCGGGGCGGTGATGGGCGTGACGCTCTGGCCCGTGTGCAATTCCAGCTCGAACGTGCCGGAGGTGCCTTCGGGGACGGTGACGCGCAGCATGGTGTGGGCGGCTTCCGCGTTCGACTTGTGGCTGCCCAAGCTGGCGCTCTGGTCGTCGAAGGCGGCGGTCCAACCGTCGGGCAAGGCGCCACCGCCGGCGCCTGTGAGCTCCCACGTGATGGCGACGTCCCCATCGGCGTAGTGGCGGGCCCAGACCAGGCTGCGGTCTTCGGGGTGCGTGATGCAGAACAACCCGGGCGTGATCAAGTCCGCATCGACGCCCGCGTTGGGGGTGCGGGTCGGGGCCAAGGGGCACGCAAAGGGCTCGACGGGTGCCGGCAGCCCATCGGCGGCGGGGCAGGCGCTGGCGTCTTGGCCCACGAGGACCGTCTGCATGTAGACCTCCACTTGCGGGGTGCCGCCGCGGCTGGAGGCAATCTCGTTGACCTCCTCGACGACCTCCATGCCGCGGGTGACCTCGCCAAACACCACGTGCTTGCCATCCAGCCAAGCGGTGGGTGCGAACGTGATGAAGAACTGGCTGCTGCCCGTCGTCGGGTCGCCGCCACGGTTGGCCATGCTCAGCAGGCCAGGCTTGTCGTGGGGGATGTCCGGACTGGTCTCGTCGGGCAACTTGGAGCCGTCCCAGGTCTCGCCACCGCCGCCGGTGCCTTCGGGGTCGCCGCCTTGCATCATGAAGTCGGTGATGATGCGGTGGAAGCTGACGCCGTCGTAGTAGCCGCTCTTGGCCAGTTCGATGAAGTTCTTGGCGTGCGCCGGGGTGTCCTCGACGTACAACTCGACACCAATGGCGCCCAGGTTCGTACAAATCACGGCACTGGATTCCGTGGGGCCGTCGTCGGTGCAACCGGCCAAGCTGGCCAGCAGCATGGTGGTCATGGCGACCATCGCCTTGTGCATGGTGTGCGCGACGACGGCAGACAGCGAAAAGGGTTGGGCTTGGCTTTTAACAAAAGAGCAGGTCGGCGGAGGCTGTGATTGAGGGGCAAAAGGACGTCGCCGTCGCCGTCATCGGTAGCGGCGGCTTCGGCACGTGCCTCTCCATCCTGTTGGCCGGCAACGGACTCGAGGTCCGCCAATGGTGCCGCCGCCCGGAGTACGCGCAGACCCTCGCCAATCGCCGTGAGAACATCAAGTACCTCCCGGGCGTCAAGATGCCCACCAACATCTGGGTCACGAGCAGCCTTCAAGACGCCGTCGACGGCGCCGAAGTGGTGGTGGTCGCCGTGCCCAGCCAAGCGGTGCGCGATACGGCCCGCGCCTTCGCCCCGCACTTGAGCAAGGGCGTCAAGGTCCTCAACGTCGCCAAGGGCATCGAGCACGACACGTTCATGCGCATGAGCCAAGTCTTGGCCGAGGAGCTGCCCGATGGCACCAGCATCGCCAGCCTGTCGGGTCCCAACCACGCCGAAGAGATTGCGCGCGGCATGCCCACGGCCACCGTCATCGCCAGCGAGGACCCCAGTTGCCTCAACCTCCTGTGCGAATTGTTCAGCAATGGCACCTTCAAGGCCTACCCGCGCAACGACCTGGCCGGCGTCGAGTTGGGTGGCGTCATGAAGAACATCACCGCCATCGCAACGGGCGTCACCAAGGGCATCGGCTTTGGCGACAATTCCGCCAGCGCCGTCATCACGCTGGGCCTCGATGAGATGGTCCGTTTTGGCGTGGCCCACGGCGCCAAGGCCCGCACCTTCACTGGCCTCTCGGGCCTGGGCGATCTGATCGCCACGTGCACCAGCGAGCACAGCCGCAACCGCCGCCTCGGCGAGTTGGTGGGCCGCGGCTTGAGCTACGAAGAGGCGCTTGGCACCATGGGTGGCAAGGTCGCCGAAGGCATCCACGCCACCAAGTTCGTCCACTTGCAAGCCGAGCAGGAAGGCATTGACTTGCCCCTCACCAGCGAGATCTACCGCATCCTGTACGAGGGCAAGGACGTCAAGCAGGCGGTGCGCGACTTGTTGGCGCTCCTCTAAGGAAAGCCATTATTGGCTGCGTGCCTAGGCCAATTGATGCGCGCACCGGCTCTGGCCTTGGCCGCCATGGTCCTGCTCAGCGGCTGCTTCAGCTTCCTTGAGGACGAACCCACCGGACCAGACGATGGTCGCGGGGTCATCATCGACGACCCCGACTCCTACACCGTCGTCGACGTCTTGGTCGAAGAAGGCACCCTGGATGCCGCCGACGGCGTGGAGATTTCCTACAAGGTCTACGAGCCCCTGACGCGCGACGCCCGCGCCGACGGAAGCCCCATCGAATTCCCCCTCATCATGCTCCTGCACCCCTTCGGCTTTGCCAAGGAGTACTTCGAGGAGACGCCCATGAACCAAGATGGCGGCGACCCGCGCCGCAACATCATGATGGAGTTCGCGCAGCGCGGCTTCGTCGTCGTCGCCCACGACAACCGCGGCTTTGGGCGCAGTGGCGGCGAAGTCGGCATCGCCACCGCCGCCGAAATGAGCGACATCGAGTTGCTGCGCCAACACGTGGAAGCCACGCGCCCCACCAACGGCCTCGTGGGCGTGGCGGGCCCCAGCCTCGGCGGTGGCACGTCCCTGCGTGCCTGGAGCGAGAACCCCAACATCGACGCCGCCGCCAACATGTTTGGCTGGATTGACCTCTACGACGCCATCATGCCGGGCAACGTCCCGAAGGCCCAATGGGCGGCCACCTTGCTGGCCCTGGGCACCGCCACCAGCGGTGGCAGCCTGAACAGCGAGGTCAACGGCTGGGTCGACGACGCCGTCGCCCGCCAAGGCTTGGCGCAAATGGAAGCCCAGATGGATGCCCGCAGCGCCGGGCTCCGACTCCAATTCACCCAGAAGCCCTTGTTCAACTGCCAAGGCATGCAAGAGACCCTGTTCCCCCAGATTGACCGCATCTGGGAAGCCCATCCGGGCTTCACGCGCAACGTGGTCTACACGGGCGGCCACGCCAGCGAAGAGCCCCTGTGCTGGGACAAGACACTCGACTTCATGGACTACTGGTTGCGCGGCGCCGAAACCGGCGTCGACGACTGGCCCTTCTTGGAGACCGTGGACGCCAACGAAGGCCCCGACCTGCGCTTCAGTGCGGCTGCCTTGGAGGACGTGCCCACCATGCAATGGTACCTGCACCAGAACAACCTCGTCGACGGGCCCAGCAACCGCGAATTCACCATCCAACAACGCTTGGCGGGCAACCCGCTGAGCGACCCGCAAGTCATCGCCGACACGGGCAGCGACCCCAACCAGGCCGTCCCCCAGGGCGCCCGGCAGGATCCCAACGCCGAGTTCTTCGTCGGGGAGGCCTTCGAATCGGGTATCGTCATCCTGGGCAACCCCGTCGTCGACCTGCAATTGGCCAGCCAGAGCGAAGGCGCCGACTTCCAAGTCGTGCTGAGCCTCTGGGCGGTGGCGCCCGGTGGCGATGGCCGCATCGTCAGCCACGGCAGCTTCGCCCACAAGGCCGGCGAGACCCAACCCGTCACGGACAACGTCACCGTCGAGATGACGTGGACCAAGGCCACCATCCCGGCCGACGGTTGGCTGGAGCTGAAGGTGGCCGCCAACGACCAGAACCAATACCTGCCATTCCCGGACGACTACACCGTCGTCTTCAACGGCCAGAGCAACCTGCGCGTTCCGGTCCTGAGCTGATCAGGCGGCGGCTTCGGCCGCTTCGGCCTGCAGTTCGCCTGCCGGCGTGGCCACGGCTTCGTCGTGGGGGATCAAGCGCGTGGCGCCGATGAGTTGCAGTTCCAGGCGGGGCTCGTTCTTTTCGCGCTCCCTGCCCAGCCGCTCCTCGAGCTCCTTGTCGAGTTGCTCCTCGCTGCGGTTGTTCTTGAACACCGCCTCGTGCAGGGCCTTCTCGATCTTTTCACGCTCCAGCTCCAGCTTGCGTTCCCGCACGCCGTCCTCCGTGAAGTAGAGGCGGCTGTTGATTTCGCCAAGCTTGCGGCGCAGCTTCGCCTCGTTCTGGCGCAGCTCCTCCTTTTGCTTGTCGTAGTACGCTTCCAGGCGCTTCTCGGTGCGGCGCAGTTCCTCTTGGGCTTCCTCGCGGATCTCCATCAGCGTCGGGGCAACGATGCTGCCCACTTCGAAGCGGGCCTTGTCCAAGACGTCGTCCCACTGCGCTTTCTGCATGGGGCGCGGTTGGCGGACCAGGGTCCCGTCGGGGATGCCCATGAGGTCCTCCTCGATCTCCAAGACCTTGCCTTCGTCGCTGATGACCACCGACACGAACGCTTCCGTTTCGTTGCGGATGGTCTCAATGAAGTAGCGGTAGTACAGGATGGTCGCCCGTTCGTCGACCTCTGCGGTGCGGACCTGGCCCACGGCGCCATCCTGCTCCAGCAGGTGCATGGCTTGGGCCACGAACGGCGTACCGAGACTGAGCAATTCGACTTCGCCGTCGCTTTCTTCGAACACGTCCGGATCGAGCGTGTACTTGTGGACGCCGCCGATGCGCTTCCAGTATTGGCGAGGCAGCTTGGCTTGGATGATGCCGTTCTCGGCCTCGGCCTCGCCACCGACGACGCTCAGGAAGCGCTCCACGAACTTCCGGACCTCTTCTTGCAGATCCGTCTGGTCCTCGATCTTCACATCGTCGTGGGCCGTACCGAGGTCGAATTCCTGGAACACGCTGGCATCGAGTTGCTTGATCTCGTCCGCGTGCTCCTTGCTCTTCTTGACCTCGCGCTCCACCTTGTCCAACGCGTCCTTGACGTCCTCGTCGGACTTGGAGTCCATGATGGCGTCCATGATGCGCTTCTCGATGCCACCCGCTTCGGTGACGTCGCTCAGGATCAAGTCCATCTCACCGATGGCGACCTCGAAGAGCCGGATCTTCTCGTACAGAATCTGCAGGACGTGGTCTTCGATGGTGTCGGCCACGGCCAAGTTCAGGATGACGACGTTGCTGGATTCCTGACCAATGCGGTGGACACGGCCAATGCGCTGCTCGACGCGCATCGGGTTCCAGGGCAAGTCGTAGTTGACCAGAATGTGGCAGAATTGCAGGTTGAGACCTTCACTGCCCGAGTCCGTGCACACCAACACCTGGGATTCGTTGCGGAACTCGTCCAGGGCCTTCTTGCGGCGACCCGCGGAGAGTTGGCCGTGGTACTTCACGTTCGAGACGCCCTCCTGCTTGAGGCGGCGGCTCAACAGCTCCTGGGTCTCACGGAACTGCGTGAAGACGATCATCTTGTCGTCCGTCTTCGTCGCGATGTCCAGAATCAGGTTGACCTTGGCGTTGCGCTTGATGGAGTCCGCCTGGTGGCGCAAGTCCTCCATCGCCATGGTGACGTCCGGGTCGTGCTGCTTCTGCGCCATGTTGCCCAACGTCTTGCTCAGCGCCGGAGCCGAACTGGCCACCTCACGCTCCAAGATCATCAGCGCCAAGTGCGATTCGAAGAAGCTGCGGTAGTTGCGGATGAATTGGCCCACGGCCTTGTGCAACTCGTATTCGCCTTTGCTCGCCTCGACGCGGTGCGTCTCGACGACACGGTCCGGGAACTTGAGCCCCGTCTCCGAGCGCCGGTTGCGGATCATCACTTGCTCCAAGAGGCGTTGCAGCCGCTTGGCATGCAACAACACGCGGCCCTGCTGGTCGCCCACGTATTCCTCCTCGAAGTTCTGCAGCGTCCCCAGAAGACCCGGCTTGATCAGGTTGATCAAGTTGTACAACTCGATGAGGTTGTTCTGGATGGGCGTCGCCGTCAGCATCAAGCCGTGGCGGGCGACGATGTCGTCGGCCAGGGCATAGCGCTGCGTCTTCTTGTTCTTCAGGTAGTGGGCCTCGTCGATGATGACCAGGTCCCATTCGCGGCCGATGATGTCCGGGTAGTGTTGGGCGGACTTGGCCGTGTCAATGGATGCGACGATGCGGTCGTGGCGATCGAAGCCCTTGAACTCGGGGTCGTTGTGTTGAATGAACTTCTCACCGAACTTGTCCCACAGTTCCTGCTCCCACTGCTGGGCCAATGCCGCTGGCGTCAGGATGAGGATCGACTTGGCCTTGCCACGGGCAATCAACTCCTTCATGATGATGCCCGCCTCAATCGTCTTACCCAAACCGACTTCGTCGGCCAAGATGGCGCGGCCCTGCATCTGGTTCAGGACACGGATGCCGGCCTTGACCTGGTGGGGCAGAATCTTGATCTTGCGGCGCAAGTGGTTGAGGGTGGTGATGCCCGTGTGGCGCATGGCGCGCAAGCGGTGGGCTTCCAGGTTCAACAAGTGGACATCCGTCGTGGCGTACTCGCCACGTAGGACCATCTGTTCGACGAGGAACGGGTCCTCGATGGGGTGTCCTCGAAGGGGATCGCGGCGGGCACGCTTGAACAGGCTGCCTTTACCGCCTTTTCCGTCGGTCACGGTGCTTCGCCCGGAAGCACACATGCTGCTTGAAAAGAATCTCGGTGGCGCCCCGTGCCCGACCGCCGGCTCCGGGACTTGCTTCCGGAGCTTCTGATACAAAAGCGCGAGACGCCCACCCCAGGCACCTTGCCCGCCAGGGATATCCATGGCGGCCACCCAGCACACAGCATGGATGCAAGCCGCTCGGCACGCATCGGTGCCCCTGCATTGGACACGTCGGGGCCCCCGCAGAAGCCTGAAGCCACTGAGCTCCATGAAGGGGCAATGGATGCAGGGCGCCTCACGGTGGGGATATCGTCGGCCAGTGCGGGCGGCATCACCGCCGGCATGCTGGCCGCCCACGGCGCCGCCACGCCGCTGCCTTGGCTCATCGTGTTGGTGCTCTTCATCGGAGCCACGGCCATGGCATGGACGGACCACTTCCTCGTGGCCTGGTTGGCTGTGGCCTTGGTTGGCCTGCGCATCGTCCTGGCCGGCGCGCAGTTGCTCATCTTGGCTCTGCCAGCACTCGGCGTGGCCGCGGGGCTCGTCATGGCGTGGCACGCCCACCGCCACCGCGCCATCGACTGGGAGCGCTTCGGGTAGGTTCATCACCAACGCCGGGGGTCGCCGCGCGTGCAGTTGCAGGCCGTGCTATTCGACTTGGACAACACCCTGCTCGACTTCATGCGCATGAAGCGCATGGCCAGCGACGCCGCCGCCCGCGCCATGATCCGCGCGGGCGCCGATTTTGACTTCGATTCCGCCGAGGCCGGCGACATCCTGTTTGGAAAGTACCTCGAGGACATCGAAGGGGACACGGTCTTCGAAGAGTTCCTGCAAGAGCACCACCAGCAGCGGCTGAGCCTCAGCCAACACATGGTGGACAAGATCACCGCCGCCGCCGTCAACGCCTACCTCGAGGCCAAGCGCATCCATTTGGAGCCATACCCCACGGTGCGCCGCAGCCTCGTGGAATTGGCGCGCCGGGGCCTGCGCATGGGCGTGCTCACCGACGCGCCTCGCTTCAAGGCGTACCAGCGCCTCGACACGGCGGGCCTCACTGACTTCTTCGAATTCGTCATCACCACGTGCGACACCGGTGCCCAGAAGGACACCGACCGCCCGTTCCGGGAAGCGCTCGACATCCTGCAACTCCATCCGCAGGAAGTCATGATGGTGGGCGACTGGCCGGACCGGGACGTTCGTGGCGCCCACGCCATCGGCATGCGCACCGCCTTCGCCCAATACGGTCGGCCCGGCACGGACGCACCCGAAGAGGCCGATCACGTCTTGCAGCGCTTTGCCGACGTGTTGCGGGCCGTGGCGTTCCACCGCGCGGCATAGCCGTCGCTGGGCATCGTCGTGTTCTGCGGCGCCGACCTGAATCAGCTCAGGCCGGCACTACGTTTTTTTCGAGCGTCTCCGACATGGTGTTGCCCAGGCGCTCGATGCCCGTGCGGATGTTGTCGTCCGTGGGGTGGCTGAAATTGAGGCGCATCGTGTTGAAGCCGATGTTGGGGTCCGGGAAGAACGGCTTGCCCGGCACATAGGCGACGTTGCGCTTGATGCTCTCTTCGAGCATCTTGACGCAGTCGATGCCGTCGGGCATCTCGGCCCACGTGAACAACCCGCCCTGGCTCTTGGTCCAGGTGACACCTTCCTTCGGGAAGTGCTTGTCCATCTCGCGCAGCATGATGTCGCGCTTGCCCTTGTACAGCTCAATGATGTTGGGCAAGTGCTTCTCCACGACCCCCGTTTGGAGCATGTCGGCCGCGATGAATTGGGTGAACGCGTTGGTGCACAAATCCACGGACTGCTTGCTGATCACCATCTTGCGGATCAAATCGGTGGGGCCGACGCTCCAGGCCAGGCGGAAACCAGGCACCAGGATCTTGCTGAAGGTGCCAAAGTACAGCACGCGGCCCTCGTTCTTGTCCAACGAGTAGAACGTGGGGACCGGGTCGCCTTCGAAGCGCAGCTTGCCGTACGGGTCGTCCTCGACGATGAGCAAGTCGTGCTCGTGGGCAAGGTCGAGAATCTGCTTGCGGCGGCTCTCGGGAATGACCGTGCCGCTTGGGTTTTGGAACGTGGGGACGGCGTAGAGGAACTTCGGGTGGATGCCGCTTTTCTTGAGGCTCGTCAGCACCTCGTCCAAGTGCTCCGGGATGATGCCGTCTTGGTCGCTGTTGGCGGCGGCGTAACGGGCGCCAAAGAAGTTGAACGCCTGCAAGGCACCCAAGTACGTCGGGTTGCTGGCGACGACGGTGTCGCCCTGGTCCAAGGTGACACGGCCCAGCAGGTCCAAGCCTTGCTGGCTGCCGTTGGTGATCAGGATGTCGTCCGGGTGGACGTCCATGCCGTCCTTGGCCAAGTGGTCGCAGAGGCCCTCGCGGAGCTCCGTGACGCCTTCGGTGGTGGAGTACTGGAACGCGCGGGCGC
>JBFKTF010000078.1:0-8989 GCA_041636435.1 Thermoplasmatota archaeon | reverse complement strand
GAACACGGTCATGCCCGCGGCGTAGGCACGCAGCGTGGCCAAGGCCGCGGGGTGGTCGGGCACCAAGTCGCCGGCGCTGCCCCAGGAATTGGTGATGAACTGGATGTTGTGCGTCTCTTGGTTCTGCAAGGCCCAGTCGAAGCCCTCGAGGGCCGCTTGCAGGTCCACGGCGATGTCCTCGGGGTCGGGGGCGTCCGTGGCGGCCTGGAAACTGGCGACGCGGCCGTTGCTGTAGACGCCCACGAACTTCTGGTACCGGTCGTCGCGGCTGCCAAAGGCTTGGCCGCTGCCTGCGATGATGCCGGCCACGTGGCTGCCGTGGCCGCTGCGGTCGATGATGGTGCCTTCCCGCACGCCGGTGACGAGGCCGCTGCTGCCACGGTTGGCGGCGACGTTGGCGGCGAGGTTGCTGTCATCGAAGTCGGGGTGGTTGCTGTCGAGGCCGGTGTCAATGACCAGCACCGTGGGGCCGTTGCGCACGGGGCCGAGGGCTTGCTTGACCAGGTCGGCCCCGATGGCGGGCACCGATTGGTCCAGATGCAGTTCGTATGCCTCGTTGCGCCACACCGTCAAGCCAGGGCCTTCCAAGGCGCGGGCCGTGGATGCGGGGGCGACGATGGCCGCCATGCCGAGCTGCTCGTAGACGTGCAGGTCAAAGCGCGCATCCAATTCGTCGAGGACGATGGGATCGCTGGCCAGGGGGCCCGTGAGGATCCAGACGTCCACGTCGAGGCCGCTGGCCGGCTGGATTCCGGCAAGAAGGAGGATGGCCAGGGCTGCAAGCGGTGCGCGGCGCACAAGTCCGCCACACCGAGGACCTACACTTCCTTTGTGGCGTGAACCACCGGCACGATGTCCAGCAATGAGGCATCCGTGCGGATGCCTTCGGGGTCCTAGTGGGTGCGCGTGGCCACGAATCCGGCGTCCCGCAACCCGTCCATGAGGACACGGCGCTTGGGTAGGTCGGTGCCAATGGCGCGGCGCAAGTGGGGCATGCTGGCCCAGAAGGCGGGGGCCTCGGCTTCGGCGCGCAAATCCTCCAACAGCGACACCGTGCGGGCATCCAGGGCGTGGTCCTCTGGGCGCATGGCGGCCAGCAGCTTGGGGTCGTGCAGGGGTCGCGTGTCGATGGGGCTCGCGTGCTCGCCCGGGGCACGCTCGCCCATGGCGGCCAAATCGCCCTCCGTGGCCCACACCTCGCCCAATGCCTTGGCGGCTCGGTCGCTGGCGGCGCGTCCATCGGTGACGTGCATGACGACCCGCATCCAGTGGCCCGCGCAGACGGACAGCACGGGCCGCGCGGCGCGGTCGTGGCGCCCCGCGGAACGCACCACGGCGGCGGAGAGGATGCGCAGCCCCACTTCGCTGCGCCACGGCATCTTGTGCAAGCCATGCCATGCGCCGTAGCGCCGGCGGCAGACGCGGGGATAGGTCCCCGACAAGGCGGCGGTGTCCGTGGCGGTGATGCACAGCAGGCCATCGTGGCGCACGGCGCGCATGGCGGCATCCAAGAGGGGCATCGGGCTGCCGAATGGATCGATGTCGATGACATCGTAACGGCGTGCGGAGAGGAACGCGTGGGCGGCGCCCCGCGTGGTCACCAAGCGCTCGGGCGCAATGCCCAACGCGCTGCGCCCCGCCTCGATGCGCTCGATGGCGTTGGGGTCGCCGTCGTTGGCGTGGACAATGATGGGGGCGTCGACCTCGTTGGCCAAGCGCAAGCTGCGGGCCCCGGCGCCAGCCAACACGTCGGCCACGTCCAATTCGCGGCCCCGGTGCTTGGCCCAGGCCTCCACGACCAGCATCGACAGGTCCCGGTTGACCACCATGGCGGGGTTGTAGAATGGCCGCTCCCGGTCGTGTGTGCCGGGCCCGGTCTCGCTGCCGCTCAGTTGGTCATCTTGGATGGGGAGCTGCGTGGCGCCCTCATGGACGAGCGCCATGGTGGCTCAGTAGTAGGTGGTCTGAAGGTGGTCCTTCAGCAGCTTCTCGATCTTGTACGGAAGCAGGTTCTTGTTGACGGCCGTCACTTCGAGGATGCGCACGTCGTCGCGGCGGCGCAGGTCCTGCAGGAGCGGGTTGCGGCTCTTCTTGTGGAGCGTCATGATGACGGGCTTCGGGCAGTCCAAGGCCTCCTTGACGGCCTTGTTGAACTCCTCCGAGTGCATCTCCATCTTGCCGACCTCGTCGATGATGATGATGTCGACCTCTTCGTCCATGATGGAATCGCGGATCGACTTGACGCCGATGCGGTCCAAGACATCGACCTTGACGTAGTAGATGCCGTCGTCGGTCTCCGTCTTCTCACGGATGTTGTTGTCGAACTCTTTGCTGGCAAAGACCTCCTTTTCGCCGGTCTGCCAGTCCTCCACGTAGAAGCCCATCCGCTCGCTGCCGTCGCCGGGACGGTAGGCGCGCGTGATCATGCCGCCGATGATGAAATCGTCCCGTTCGAGCTTGCGGCAGATGGCGGCCAGCGTGGCCGTCTTGCCGACGTTGGGGAGACCGGTGATGCCGAGCTTGGGCTTGCTCTCGTGCATTGACGGGACCGCTCTATGCGCTGGCTTTACTTAACGCGCCCGGGCAGGGCCGCCTCAGAATGTGCCCGCATTGGGCCGGTCGGGAGATTCCAGGATCTCGGGGGCGTCGGCTTCGACGTGCCCGATGCTGACCCCGTCGCGCAGGCGCAAAATCTCGTGCAGGCGCTCGGTGGGCTGGTAGACGGTGTAGCGGCTGATGCGTTGCTTCTCCACCAGGCCGTTCTTCTCCAATTTGGAGAGGTGCTTGGAGGCGCTGGGAGCGCGCAGATCCAAGTGCTCGCAGATGGCGCCTTGATGGACGCCGGGCGCCGTGGCGACGGCCATGGCGATGTCGCGGGTGGTGTCGTGCTCCAAGGTGGCCCAGCCGCGGCGCAGGCGGGCCTCCGGGGTGCCGGCGGCCCAGTAGCGGTGGTGGTTGCCTTGCTTGTGGCTCACCAGCTTGCCCTGCTTGCGCAGGCGATCCAAGTGGTAGACGGCGGTGCCCCATGCCACATCCGAGGCCTCGCGGACCTCTTGGATGGATGCGCCCGGATTCTTCTGCACGTATTCCATGATCTGCAACCGGTTCTGGTTCTCCAGATCCTCGGGCCGCAAGCGGGTAATCAGGGGGGCGAAAAGGCCGAATTTGAGGGCCTTGGCCACGTACGGCGCCCAGGGGCCGGCGCTGGCCAGCATGAAGCGGTATGCGATGGTGCTGAAGCCGTAGATTGTCATGACGAACCACAGCGCGCCGGGCACGACGGCAAGGAGGTCACGGAACCAGGCCAACGCCACGAAGGAGGCGCCTGCCAGGCCCCACATTGCGAATCCAAGAATGGTCGTGCGACGCATGGGTAGACCTGGTTGTGTCGCTCGTGGGGGTTGGCCCGTGGCGCGAACGGGTGGAACGAACCGACCCCCACCTCCAGCGTCGAGGGGCGTGTGCGCGTCGCGCTCTCCTGTCCCCGCGTGGGCACGCGCGGGCGCGTTCCATCCATGCCGTGCCCCACGGCCCCGGCCAAGACTCCAGAAACGTGGCTTGTGGGACCGTTCCACGCGTTCGCCATCCCGGCCAGATAGCGCGACCAACACATCCCGATTTGGTGAGCAATTTGCCAAACACGACCAACAAGAACCGCAAACTCCGCAAGCCGCTGCTCGCAGCGGGCGTGCTGGCCATCGTGGCCGTCATCGCTGGTGCCTTCTTCGCACCCAGCCTCATGGCGCCCCAGGCCCTGCACGGTGCAGAGGGTGCGCACGATGACAATGCAGCCAATGAGGCCGACGCCGAGATCGCGCGCCTCATTGAAGAGATCAACAAGCTGGCCGGCCAAGCCGCCAGCGCCATGGCCGACGCCGGCGCCCAAGCAGAAGCGGAATGGTCCGCTGAAGCCGACGCCGCCGCCGAGGTCGTCACGGAGACCGGCGCCGAGGGTGCCGCCGCCGTCGACGCCGTCAACAACGCCACGGGCGTCCTGCAGACGGCCCCCGAGGACTTCGTCGAAGGAGTCAGCAACGTCACCGGCAGCGCCGGTGGTGTCAGCGACATCCAGACCGGCGAACCCAGCGCCGAGTACTCCTACGAGTACGATGTCCCCGAGGACGTCGAAGAGTGGGAAGAGCACAACAGCTCCGTCCGCGCTCGCCTGGCCCTTGGTGTCCCCCTGACGGGCAACCCGGCCATCGACAGCCACCTGTTCGCTCTCGTCGACGCCTACGTCGGCCTGAAGGGCACCGTCAACACCACCGGCGGTGACCTCGAGAAGGACCACAACATCACCCTCGTCTGGAGCGACAACACCTTCGGTACCTTCGTCGCCACCGGTGAGGGCGCCACCCACCACGGTGCCCCCGACTACCAGCGCGCCGACCAGGCCTACGCCGACGCCGAGGCCGCTCTGACCAAGGCGAACCACATCATCGCCGGTGTCCTGAGCGGTGTCAACGCCACCGTCGAGGCCCAGATCGCTCTGGAACAGGCCGTCCGCGCCGAACTGGAAGCCATCGCCGAGACCCAGGCGCAAGCCGAAGCCGACATCAAGGCCCAACTCGAGGCCCGCATCGCCGCGACCCTGCAGGCTCAAGCGGAAGCCGAAGCCGAAGCCGAAGCCGAAGCCGAACAGCGCGTCCAACTGGCTCGCGAGGCCCACGCCCAGGCCAAGGAAGAACTCCAACAGGAGACCGAAGCCCAGGTCAACGCCGTCGCCCAGAAGAGCGCCGAAGCCAGCCAGAAGCTCGAAGCCCAAGCCGACGCCGCCCTGGCGCACGCCGACGAAGTCAGCGCCGCCATCTGGGCCCAGGCCAACGCCAGCCTCGCCATCATCGCCGAGGCCGAGGCCCGCACCGGCACCGACATGAGTGCCCAGGCCAGCGCCATCGTGGAAGCCGCCGCGGCCGCCGAGGCCCAGGCCCGCGCCAAGGCCGAAGCCACCGCCAGCGCCCTGCTGCAACAGAGCAGCATGGTCCAAGCGATGGGCCAGGTCCGCGCCGAAGCGATCCTGAAGACCAGCGCCAAGTTCAGCGCCGCCCTGGATGCCAAGTTGGCCGCCAGCGTCGACGCCACGCTCCGCGCCAAGGCCTACACGACCGCCAAGATCCGCGCCGAGGCCAGCGCCACGGTGGAGGCCCACTACGCCGCCGCCGCCCGCGCCCAGGCCCGTGTCGACGCCTACGCCAAGGGTCAGGCCCACCTCATCATCGAGGCGGCCCTGAAGGCCAACGCCGCCGCCAAGATCAGCCTGGACGGTAGCCGCGGCGTCATGGACGCCATCCGCACGGATGCGACCGCCGACGTCAGCCGCGACGTGGACATCATCCGCGAAGTGGCCCGCGACTACGAGCAGGGTGCCCAGTACAACCCGCAGTACGAGGAGAAGGCCAACGAGTACAACACGAAGGCCGACAACACCGATGCCCGCAACGCGGTCATGACCGGCACCACGTACCAGGTCGACGAGAACATCGACAAGGGTCTGGCCGTGGTCCTCCTGACGGAGAAGAACATCGAGGCCATGGGCCAGCAGTTCTTCTAAACAGGAACAGCGCCCCGACCTGAGCCTCTGGCTCCCCCTCTTCCCTCTTCCTCTCCCCCACGCCGATCGGCGGGTTCGACTCCCGCCATGGGCGCCGCTTCGGCGGCCTTTGAGCAGCGGTTGGCATCGTTCCACCCGTTCGCGCCACGAGACATGTGGGTCGGATGACACAGCATGTCTTGGTGAGCATTATGAGCAACCACACGACCAACCGCAAGAAGACCGTATTCGCCATCGGCGCCCTCGTGGCGCTGGTGGGCGTCGCCTTCGCCGCCGCCATGTTTGTCGGCGACGACGGCGAGGCCGCTTCCACCCAATCCGTTGCAGGCGACGCGCAAGCGTCCGTCGCCAGCCTGGGTGACTTCCAATCCGCCCTGGGCGACGTCCAGGGCAGCGCCGACGCAGCCGCCACCGCCATGGGCAGCGTCCACAGCGACGCCGACGCCCGCGTCGGTGCCGCCGCCGCCGACGCCAAGAGCCGCGTCGATGGCGCCAGCAGCCAGGCCGCCTCCGTCCTCGCTGAGGGCGACATCGAAGGCCGCCTGAGCCAGGCCGTCCCCGCCTCCTACGATGTCGACGCCATCCGCGCCGAGATCGAGGGCGCCACCGGTTCCAGCTTCATCTGGGACTCCATGCCCAGCAACGTGCCGACCAGCACCCAGGACGTCAGCCTGGAGCGCACCGGCACCGAGGCCGACCAAGCCATCACCCAGGCTGAGGACGCCTTCAGCCAGGCCCGCGACGCCCTGAGCAGCCCCGAGGTCCAGACCCTCTGGGCCACCGTCGACCAGGCCCACGCCGACGCCGAAGCCCAGACCGGCCAGGATCTCCCCCAGATCCCCACCCTCCTGCGCGCCCCCCTGAGCGTCAGTAACTCCGTCGAACCCGACGAAGACGGCGCCCAGATCGCCTTCGAGCACGCCAACGCCTTCCTCGGCACCGTCGATGGCGGCTACGGCGACGTCGAAGCCAGCCTCGATGGCATGCACCAAGTCCAGAGCGACCTGGCCGGTGAGGTCGAATCGACCTTCACCGCCGCCGAAGCGTTCCGCGCCGAGGCCCACGCCGCTCTCGACGCCGAATACGAGGCCCGCCTCGCGACCCTCGAGTCCGAAGCCGCCGCGTACCGCGCCGAAATCGAAGCCGCCGCTGCGGCCCACACCGAAGCCGTCCAGAGCGAGGCCGACGAGGCCATCGCCCAGCTGGAAGCCGACGTCGCCGCCGAGCGCAGCAACATCGAATCCGCCCTCGCCCAGGCCCACGCCGATCTCGACGCCGAGCTGGACTCCGTCCGCAGCGACGCCGACGCCCGCGTGCAGCAGATCGAGGCCCTCGAGGCCCAGGTCCGTGCCCAGGCCGAAGCCGGTGAGATCAGCCAAGCCGACGCCGCCGCCTTCTTCGCGGCCAGCGCCGAGGCCAAGGCTGCGGCCGAAGCCCACGTCGGTGGCGCCGAAGCCCAGATCGAGGGCCTGAAGGCCCAGCTCGAAGCCGAAGCCGAGAGCCGCATCAGCGACCTCGAAGGCCAAGCCGCTGAGGCCCGCGCCGAAATCGAAGGCAAGGCCGCCGACGCCCAAGCTTGGGCCGAGAGCCGCGCCGCGGAACTGACCGCTGAGGTCGACGGTGCCCTGGAGACCGCCATGGTCGCCCAGGCCGAAGCCAAGGCCGAGATCGACATGCTCGTCGAAGCGTACGTGGACAGCCTCAAGAGCGACGTCCATGCCCGCGCCCTGGAGCTCGTCGCCGAGGCCCGCGCCGAAGCCGAGAAGGCCCAGGACCTGGCCGGTAGCATCAACGCCGAAGCCTACACGGAAGTCGGCAAGGACCTCGAGTACATCCTCGCGGTCGCCGAAGACTACAGCGATGTCCCCACCCCCGAGCGCCAAGCCGCTGCCGACGCCTGGAACCAGGTCGCCGGTGAAGTCGATGGCCAACTGAGCACCGTGCTGATGCAGGGCGCCACCATCGACGCCAAGGCCAACGCCGTCCTCGAAGCCGCCGCCGGCGCCGAGGCCAGCCTGAACGCGCTCGTCTAAGCAGGAACGCGTCCCCTTTTCCCCTTCTTCCTCCCCCATCGCGTCCCCGGGTTCGAGTCCCGGGGGTGTGCCTTGATGCCCATTGGGGCAGTCGACCTAGCTCACGCTAGGGAAAACATGGAGAATCGCCCGTTCAGGCGAGCAGGCGCTCGTTGAGCGCACCGAAGGCCAAGTCCTCGTCCGTCAAGGGCGACTCGGCCTGGTCCAAGCGCACGTCGTCCACCAGAAGCAGATCGACGGTCTTGAAATCGAAGCGCTTGCGCCAGCCCTGGATCGCGCTGGTGAGGCGCTGCGTGCTGGGGCTGGCGATCTTGATGGCGAACGCGTTGGGGCGGTGGCTGAGTTGGTAGCCACGCAGCACCAGGGGTTGGCCATCCACGTATTGGGCGAACTCTTGGACGTCCTCGCGGGGCACTTCCACGATGAGCCAGGCCATGATGCGCAGGCCGAGGCGGTGGGGGTCCACGGTGACGCGGTAGCCGCTGACGACGCCGCGCTCTTCGAGGGCACGGACGCGGTCGCGGGCGGTGCTTTCTGGGATGCCCAGAGCGTCGCTGATGTTGCGGATCGTGATGCGGCCGTCTTGGCGCAGCAATTCGACGATCTCGAGGTCGGTGGCGTCGAGTTCGCTCACGCGACGGCCTCCTTGGTGGATTCGATGCGGGGTTCGGGGCCGGCCTTGTTCAGGGGGCGGCCGAGGCTGACGAATTCGGCCAACTCGTAGCCGTGCTCGTACAGAGTCTCTTGCAGAATGTCGTTGACGACGTCCAGGCTTTCGGCTTGGATTTCGACGACGAGGCCGTAGCGGCCACTGGATTCGCTGACGTTGATGACGTTGGCGTGGCCCTGCAGGACCTTGAGGGCCTCGGGGCGGCGCGGCGCGGGCTCCATGAGGGCCAAGACGTGCACGCCACGGCCCAGGCTGGGGCCATCGAGGACTGCGTGGTAGCTCCGAATCACGCCGCGGCGCTCCATGCTCAGGATGCGGTCGCGCACGGCGTTGGCACTGAGTTTGAGGGTCTCGGCAATCTGGGCGTAAGGCATCCGGCCGTGCTTGGCGAGGCACTGCAGGATGCGCAGGTTGACGCGGTCTTCGTATTGGGGTGCGTTGTCGCGGCGCTTCATCCGAACCATTGCTCGCTAGGGCGGGCCCAGCAGGCACACTCCCAGCACGTCGTGATTTTCCGGGGCATATATGGCCTGATGGCGTGGATTTGGCGAAGGCGTTGCGCGAAATTGTGCACTGGGCCCCAGATGCGTGCATTTGTTGAGCAAGAAACGGCGGAATGCCCCTTGCATCGGCCGCCGCGGGATGAAGGGCACGCCGGCATGAGGCCCCGGGCCCCCTGGGTGACATGCCCCCAACAAGCGGAGGTTAACCGCGTGAGTCGGTGGGGGGTGCATG
>JBFKTF010000077.1:0-9024 GCA_041636435.1 Thermoplasmatota archaeon | reverse complement strand
GCGCGGTTCACGCTCACGTTGTCGCTCAAAGCAAAGTAAGAAAGGAAGAGGGGGAGGAATCGAGTCTTACAGACCGGCCAGGCCTTGGTCGATGCCCATGAGGAGCTGGACCAGGAGACTCTGGCCATCGCCGCCCTCGGGTTCGGCGGGTTGGGGTTCTTCGACGGGTTCGTGGGGCGCTCCGTAGCTGCTGAAGACTTCCATCTCGAATTGTTGGAATGCCATCAGCGGGTCTTGGAAGTACACCGTGTAGGTGCCGTAGCCCATGTCTTCGATGTCGTCGGCGCTGAGTTGGATGGCCTCATCGTAGCTGTGGCGGTCGCCGTTGGCGTCGATGAGCGTCAAGCCGCCAGTCCAACCGAAGAGCGAGGGGGCATCGGCGTAAACGAACAGGTCTTGGACTCCAGGGTTCACGGGGATCTCCAATTCGTCGCAGTAGCCAATCCAGTCGCAGCCGACCTCTTCTTCGAGGAAGTAGTCGGCCACGAGGATGATGCCAGATTCAGCCACGACGCCTTGCTCCGGATCGACGGCGCTGGCTTCGATGGTGAAGACACCGGGTTCGCTGCTGCCGAAGATGTAGAGCGTGTCGCCCTTGTGTTCGGTGACGTAGTCGCCGGCAGCGTCAGTGACTTGCCAGTCGATGTAGTGACCTTCAGGGAGGCCGTCGGCGCCGTAGACGCTGGCTTCGACGAAGGCCTGGTCGAATTCAGCGGCGTTGAGGCGCAACACATCGGATTGCAGGCCGATGCTGTACGGGGCACCGTAACTGACGCTGCCGCGGACGTCGCTGATCAAGTCGGCGTCGGTGAGAGTGTTCAGGATCTCGAGGGGGGACATCTCGGCCTTGGCGACGCGGTCAGCACCGGTGAGCGTGGCGCTGAGGACGGCGTCGAATTCGCCGTAGACGGCTTCGTCGAACTCGTGGCCCTGGAAGTCGCCCTTGAGGGCGATGTCGATGAGGGCACGGACGATGTACTGCTGCTGCACGATGGATTCGAAGTCCGGGGAGTAGTGGACGATCTCGTGCATGCCGAGTTGGACGTTGAAGCGTTCAATCTCGAAGCCGGCGTCTTCCATCATGGCGGCCAAGTCGGCGATGGCGTCTTGGAGGCCGACGGGCGTGTAGCTGATGTCGACGCGGACGGCGTCGACGCTGCCCAGTTGGCCAAGGTCGACGGTCTCCATGGCACCGACTTCGCCGATGACGTGGACGCGGTCAACGCCTTCCAGTTCCTCGAGCGGGACCGGGATGCCCAGATCGGCTTCCTGTTCCCAGCGCTTGCCCTCAGTCAAGGGGAAGTTGAGGTAGGTCAGGGGGTTGCTCGCGATGAAGTCGAGACCGCCGCTGGGGCAGTCGTCGCTGCGGCAGGACCAGTCGGGCAGGACCGGCACGGGGGCCAGGTCCGCTTGGCGCTCGGCGGTGGCAAAGGCGGGGACGCCGCCCATGAGGCCGAACGCTTCACTGCCTGCTTGCAGGTTGCTCAGGGGGAACGTGGCCGCGCTGATGTACACCGGTTGGCCGTCGAGGTCCCGGTATTCGGTGCTGAGGATTTCCTTCTTCACCGGGATGGGGCCGACGGTGAGGTCGGTCTCCGCGGGGAGTTCGAACTCCTCCAAGCCGTCGGTGGTCGCCTGGATGTCGGCGACGACGTCGTAGCTGAAGGTGTAACCAGCTTGCCATTGTGGGGCATGCACGGGGTCGTAGCTGTCTCCACTCGCCACGGCGACGCCAGCGATGACGGCGCCCACGAGGACGAGTAGGCCAGCGATGGCCGCGATGCCTTTTGTTCCAATTCCGAACATTTTTGCTCACCTGGTCAGCGGAACATCTCCACCGACTCAACCGACCAGCCCCCTCTCAGCCATTTAAGGTGATTGGACGCATCGTTGGTCTGTCTCCTAGAAACGGTGCTGAAACGTGTTGTTTGAAGCACCAGCGCGCGGATGCGTGCGAGGCTGCGAATCAGCCCTGGGCCTTGCGTTTGCCCAGCTTCTCTTCCACCTTGGCCTGGGCTTCGGCTTCCCGTTCCGTTGGCTTGTCCTTGGGGGCGCCCTTGGTCTTCAGCTCCAGGATTTGGTCGCGCAGCAAGGCGGCTCGTTCGAAGTCCCAGGACTTGGCGGCATCCTGCATCTCCTTCTCCAGGCCCTTGAGGAGCTTGTCGAACTCGGACTTGTCCAAGGAGGTGGTGTCCGCGGTGATGACGGGCTTCTTCTCGCCGACGCGTTGCCCTTCGATTTCGATGCCCTTGATGGTGCGCTTGGCGGACGTGGGCGTGATGCCATGCTCCTTGTTGTACGCAATCTGGCGTTCGCGCCGAGCGTTGGTCTCGTCCAAGGCGATCTTCATGGCGTCGCTCATCCGATCGGCGTACATGAGGACCCGACCGTTTTCGTGGCGCGCGGCGCGGCCAATGGTCTGGATGAGGCTGGTGGCGCTGCGCAGGAAGCCAATCTTGTCGGCATCGAAGATGGCCACGAGGCTGACCTCGGGCAAATCGAGGCCTTCACGCAGCAGGTTGATGCCAATCAGGACATCGAACTCGCCCTTGCGGAGTTGCTCCAGGATGATGACGCGCTCCAAGGTGTCGATGTCCGAGTGCAGGTACGTCGCCTTGACTCCGAGCTGCTCGTAGTACTTCGTGAGCTCCTCGGCCATCTTCTTGGTCAGCGTCGTGATCAGCACACGTTCGCCCTTGGCGGTGCACTTCTGGATCTCGCCGTACAGGTCGTCCACTTGCCCATCCACGGGGCGCACCGTGACTTGGGGGTCAAGCAGGCCCGTCGGGCGCACGACCGCTTCGATGCGGTTGGTGCTGACCTTCGCCTCGTATTCTCCGGGCGTGGCGCTGGTGAAGATGACCTGGGGCACCTTCTTCTCGAACTCGTGGAATTTGAGGGGGCGGTTGTCCAAGGCGCTGGGGAGGCGAAACCCGTAGTCGATGAGGGTCTCCTTGCGCATCCGATCGCCGTTGTACATGCCGCGGATCTGGCTGACCGTGACGTGGGATTCGTCGATGATGCACATCCAGTCCTCGGGGAAGTAGTCCATGAGGCACGCGCCGGGATCGCCACGGGCACGGCCAGTCAGGGGCTGGGAGTAGTTCTCGATGCCCGAACAGTACCCCAACTCGTTGAGCATCTCGATGTCGAAGCGCGTGCGTTGTTCCAAGCGGGCCGCTTCCAGGACCTTGCCCTTCTTGTTGAGCTCCCGCAGCCGCTCCTTGAGTTGGCTCTCGATGCGGGCGATGGCTTGGGCCATCTCTTCGGGCGGCAACACCCAGTGCTTGGCGGGGAAGATGTTGATGCGATCGAAGTCGTGGAGGGTCTCGCCGGTGACCCGGTGGATGCGGCGAATGGCCTCCACCTCGTCACCCCACAACTCCACGCGGATGGGATCCTCGTCGCCGGGGGGAAGGATGTCGACGGTGTCGCCACGCACGCGGAACGTGCCGGGCTTCAGTTCGGCGTCGTTGCGGGAATAGTAGATGTCCACCAATCGACCGGTGAGGGTCTTGCGGGGAATCTCGTCGCCCTTGTGGATGAGGACATGTTGCTCCTTGTAGTCCTCGGGTGAACCTAGGCCGTAGATGCAGCTCACCGACGCCACCACCACCACGTCGTCCCGGCTCATGAGCGACTGCGTCGCGCTGTGGCGGAGCTTCTCGATCTCCTTGTTGACGTCGGACTCCTTGGCGATGTAGGTGTCCGATTGGGGAACGTAGGCTTCGGGTTGGTAGTAGTCGTAGTAACTGACGAAGTACTCGACGGCGGCGTCTGGCAGGAACGCCTTCATCTCTTCGTAGACCTGGGCAGCCAAGGTCTTGTTGTGGCAGATGATCAAGGTCGGCTTCTGGACCGCCTCGATCGTCTTGGCCATGATGTAGGTCTTGCCAACGCCCGTGACGCCCTTCAGGGTCTGCCATTTGTGGCCCGCGCGCACGCCCCCCGCCATCGATTCGATGGCCTTGGCCTGGTCGCCGGCCGGTTGGAAGGGTGCCTGGACATCGAAGGGCACGCGGTGGCCATGGCGCCAACCTTGTAAGCCCTGAGGCCAGGGCAGTGGATGCACCGCTGAATCCCAGGGCCGCCCTTCATATGCTCCAAGCAGTGGAAACGTCCGTGGGACACAGGATGGCGGTGCACTCGGACGGCGTAGCGTATCGGCGCCACTTGCGCAAGGTCGTAGAAGACGCCCGGCGAGATGAAGCCGCCATCGGCCTCATTGCGCGCGACGAACGGTTCTCCACCATCCAGCGACTGCTCTGGGACGTCAACCACGTTGGCGACGCCATCCGCGTCAAGAGCGCCGAAGCATACGCAAGCCGATGGATTCGCAAGGGCCGCCTGGACCGGCACGCCGCACGGCGGGACTTGGCCGAGTTCACGGCGTTGGTGTCCGGACCCACGGCGCGACCAGTGCGCATTTTGGGCGAAGTGGGGGCCGTGCTCTGGGCCCGTGGCCAGGCCGAAGCATGCCGCGACCTCGAAGCACTCTGCGATGAAGTCACCCAAGGCAGCGGCGTCGATTTGCTCTGCTGCTACGACGCCCGGCACGACCTGCAAGCACACCCGGACGGCAAGCAAGTGTGCCAGATGCACGCTTCCAACCCCGCGCGGGACAGATTCGACAAAGCATCAAATGCATTGAGCCCGTTGGGGTTGTCATGCGCTCCGTCCAAGCGCGCTCATTGGTCACAGTCCATGCACACGGCGTGCCCGGTGCACTGAGCGAAGTGACGAGCGCCTTGGGCGAGGCCGGCATCAACATCGATGGATTCTCCATCCAGGCCGGCAAGATGGCGTTCCTCATGGACGACCCCGATGCCGCCCGCGCGGTGCTGGAACCGTTGGGCTTCGAGGTCTCCAGCCTGAAGGTATTCGGCCTGGTGTTGCCCAACGAACCGGGCAGCCTGGGGCGGCTTTTGGAAGCCTTGGAGGCTGCCGACGTGCACATCCTGCACTCATTCGGGCTGGGCCAGGGGCGTGCGGGCACGGTGTACGTCCGCTTGGATGACTTGGAGCGCGCCTTGCCGGCGTTGCGCGATTTGCCCGAAGTGCGGGCGCGAAGGTAGAAGGGAAGAGGAGAACGAAGCGGCTTACGCCTTCTTCAGGACGGGCAGGCCGTTGGCGGTCTTGACGACCTTGCGACCAGCGGGCAGCTTGTAGACTGGCTCGCCGCCCTTCTTCTTGGCCTCGGCCTGGGTCTGCTTGCTGAAGTAGAAGCGGTTGCCGTTCTGGAAGAGCTTGTAGTCGCCCTCGCTGACCTGGGTCTTGGCGGCGGCCTTCTTGGCGGGAGCCTTGGCGGCCGGCTTCTTGGCCGCGGTCTTGGCGGGGGCCTTCTTCGCGGCGGGCTTCTTGGCGGCCGTCTTGGCGGCCGGCTTCTTGGCCGGAGCCTTGGCGGCGGCCTTGGCGGGGGCGCGGTAGCCCTTGTGGCGGCCGCAGTACTTGCTGCCGTCGCGGCTGGCGCTCTTGCACTGGCTGCCGGAAGCGGTCACGGCAGCGCACTGGGCGTTGGCCTTCTTGGGGGCCGCCTTGCGGGTGGCCGGCTTGGTGTCCTTGGCCTTGGCGACGGTGGGCTTGGTGTCCTTGGCGTCGGTCTGCTTGGCCGCGGTCTTCGGCTTGTAGTTCTTGTGGCTACCACAGTACTTGCTGCCGTCGCGGGCGCTGCGCTTGCACTGGTCGCCCTTGGCGGTCAGCGCGGCGCACTGGGGGTTGAGGTCCTTGGCGACCTTGCCGGGCGCCGTCTTGGTGACGGCGGGCTTGGTGGCCTTGGCCTTGGTGGCCGGCTTGGGGGTCGTGGTCTTCACGGCCGGGGTCTCTGGGACCTCGGGGTCGTCGTCGATCCATTCTTCGACCTCCGGCTTGGTCTGCTTCTTGCCAAAGAGCTTGCTCCAGAAACCCATGATGCTCGGGCCTGCGACTTACCTCCACCTCTTGACCCTTTGCAGACAAGTCGCCGAGCTGGGGCAGCGACGAAGCATGGCTTCGCCTGGCGATGCGGTGGGTCGAACGGACAGCTGCTCAGTCGAGCAGGTCGTCGGGGCCGAAGCTGAAGCGCAGGCCGCGCAGCGGTTGGATGAAGCGCAGTATGTCGATCATGCGAGCGTGTATCCAGTCACGAGGGCGATCAAGAGCACGAGCACCAGCATGGCGGTGCTGTATAGGGGCACGGCGCCGACCATGACCTCGTTCTGCGGCTTGGGTGCGATGAGGAGCACGGCCAAGGCGAAGCTGGAGGCAAGGACGACGGCGAGAAGGAATGGAATGAACATGGATTCGAGGGGGGTTGTCGGCGGCCCGCCGGTCGCGGCCAAGAAGGCCGCTGAATCGACCCGAGAGTCGATTCGGTCGGTGGTGGTGTGATGCGTGTTCCGGGAGTGCCCGACGGGCCGCCATGTGTGGAGGAGTGTGACATACAGTCACTCCCTCTAGCCACTACTTCGTCGCGCGCCGACTTAAGGGTATGTTCCGTTGACTTACGTAATTCTAGAAGACTTACATTCGAGGGTGTGCCGTCAGGGCCATTACGACCCCGTCGGTGGACGGGTCGTGCACTGTCGACGCTGCGGCACCACCACCCAGGACGACCCCCGCGGCGAAGGCCACCCGTGGTGCCCGGCCTGCGATCTGCCCGACTGGGTCAACCCCGCGCCGGCCGTCGGCGTCGTGTTGCGCCGCGGCGACCAGGTGCTGTTGGCCAAGCGAGCCCGCGAACCCAAGGTGGGCCAATGGGACCTCATCGGGGGCTTCGTCGAACCCGGCGAGACCATCCCCGCAGCCGCGCGGCGCGAAGTCAAGGAAGAAACCGGCTTGGACCTCGATGGCATGAAGCGCCTCCACCAGGCCCCCGGCGAATATCGGCCGGGCCAGCCGACGTTGAACTTCATCTACGTCAGCGACGCCCGGACGGACGTGGTGCCCGTGCCCAGCGACGACGTGGCCGAGCTGCGTTGGTGGCCCCTGGACGAGTTGCCCCCCATTGCCTGGGAGCACGAGCAAGAAGCCTTGGAGAAGCTGCGGTAACCCAGGCGAACGCCGGCGCGCTTCGACCGGCAAGCCCATGACCGGCGCGATGGCTGCGACGCCATGACCTCCGAGCGGACCTACCGGTGGCGCTTGCCGATGCGCGGGCGCGACCCAAGCGAGAGCCACCGCGCCGCCACGCCCCTGGAGCTGTTCTTCGATCTGGTCTTCGTCATCGCCATCGCGCAGGCCGCCGCTGGGCTGCACCATGGCATCGTCAAGGACCACATCCAGGAAGCGGTGGTCAACTACGTCGTGGTGTTCTTCGCCATCTGGTGGGCGTGGATGTCCTTCACGTGGTTCGCCTCGTCGTACGACAACGACGACGTCCCCTACCGTTTGGGCATCTTCCTACAACTGACGGGCGCGGTGGTCTTGGCCGCCGGCGTGGGACGCGTCTTCGATGGCCGGGACTTCACCATCGTGCTAATCGGCTACGTCATCATGCGCATCGCCGCCATCGGCCTGATTCTGCGCGCTGCCAAGCACAACACCGTCGAGCGGTCGACGGAATACAAGGGAGCGTTGTCGCTGGTGTTCATGCAGGCCCTGTGGGTCGCCCTCATCCTGTTCATGCCCCACGCCTGGGTCATCCCCGGCGCCATCGTGCTGGGCACCATGGAGCTCATCTCGACGGCATGGGTGAACCAGAAGCGACGCACCCGCAATTGGCACCGCGAGCACATCTCCGAGCGTTACGGCCTGCTCACCATCATCGTGTTGGGCGAGACGTTCCTGGCCGCAGCCCTCGCGGTGGATTCGATGTTCGACGCCGGGGCCTTCGAAGTGGGCTTGTTGCCCCTGCTGGCTGGGGGGTTGCTGACGGTGTACGCCATGTGGTGGGTGTACTTCGACGAAGACGCCAGCCACTTGTTGGAGGACGCCAAGACCGCCTACATGTGGGGCTACGGGCACTACGTGGTCTTCAGTGCGGCCGCCGCCGTGGGCGCCGGCTTGGCCATCGCCCTGGACTTCGCCACGGACCACGCCAAGATTACGGCCTTGCAAGCCGGCTTGTCCATCGCCATCCCGACCGCGTTGTTCCTGCTGGCCACTTGGTACCTGCAGGAGCGGCCCAGCCAATCCAACGACGGCATGCACATGCCGTTGGCCGCCTTGCTCATCGTCGCCGCAGCATGGACGCCGGAGCCCGTCTTCGCCATCGGTTTGCTGATGACCTTGGTGGTGGCCATCAAGACGTACCTGCGGCACCGTGCAGGAGACAACGCCCCAGTCGTGGCCTAGGCCGAGGCGCGGCGGCGCAAGCAGGGCATCGCCAGCAGGCTCAGAGCGGGATGTTGCCGTGCTTGCGTTGCGGCGCGGCGGCCTTCTTGTTGACCAAGGTCTCGAGGTTCTTGATCAGCACGGGCCGCGTCTCTTGGGGCTCGATGACGTCGTCGATGTAGCCGCGCTTGGCGGCCACGTAGGGGCTGGCGAACTTGGCGCGGTAGTCGGCGACCAGTTCGGCGCGCTTCTGCTCCAGTTCATCCCCTTCGAGGCCGGCCAGTTCCTTGCGGAACACGATGTTCACCGCACCTTCGGGACCCATCACGGCAATTTCGGCGGTGGGCCAGGCGACGTTGAAGTCGGCGCGGATGTGCTTGGAGCACATCACATCGTAGGCGCCGCCGTATGCCTTGCGCGTGATGACGGTCAGCTTGGGCACCGTCGCTTCGGCGTAGGCGTAGAGTAGCTTGGCGCCGTGGCGGATGATGCCGTTGTGTTCTTGATCCACGCCAGGCAGGAAGCCCGGGACGTCAACGAAGGTCACCAGCGGGATGTTGAAGGCGTCACAGAAGCGGACGAAGCGTGCGGCCTTGGTGCTGGCCGCGATGTCCAGAACACCCGCAAACACGGCCGGCTGGTTGGCGACGACACCGACGGGGCGGCCGTTGAGGCGCGCGAAACCCGTCAGGATGTTATTGGCGAAATCCGGTTGGATCTCGTTGAAGCGACCGTCGTCCACGACGCGCCGGATGACCTCGTGCATGTCGTAGG
>JBFKTF010000076.1:0-9031 GCA_041636435.1 Thermoplasmatota archaeon | reverse complement strand
TCGGCGCCGCCCAGGAGGTGCTCGAGGCAGTCGGTGCGCTTGGTGTGGGCCAAGAAGCCCAGGTCGCCGCCGTCGTCGATGACGAGGTGCGGCTTGTGGTCCAGGACCCATTCGAGGCTGGCGTAGTATTCGTCGGGGTTCTGGCCCTTCTTCGCCATGGTGGGCAGGTTGTAGTGCTCATTCATGGCGACGACGACGCGGTCGTCGGTGGAGTCGGGGTTGCAGCCACTGAGCCGCACGTCGGCGCCGGCCGCTTGCAGGGCCAAGGCCAGGTTGCAGGTCTTGGCTTCCACGTGCAGTGCCATGCCGACGCGCAGCCCCGCCAGGGGTTGTTCGTCCTCGAAGCGGGTGCGGATGGCGCCCAGGACGCCCATGTGGCGGCGGGCCCATTCGATGCGCCGGATGCCTTCCTCCAACAGTTCAGGCGTGGAGTCGGGAGTGAGCTGCAGTTCGGGCATGGGTCGCCCACAGACGCCGTGCTTAGGAGGTTTGGGGCTCGGGATGCAAGCAAAGCGTTCGCCGCGGGCCGCCCTGCGCCACGTGGGACGTCACGCCAGGGTGGCGCCGCAGTGGCCACAAAAGCGCGCATCCGCGCGACTCAGGCCGGTGCACTTGGGGCACCGCAGACGGGGTGCGGCGTCGACCGGAGCCCCGGTGACCACCACGACTTGCTGTTGCTGTTGTTGGCTGCCGTTGCGGCGCACCAGCCACACGATGCCGAGGATGATCCAGAACAGGGGATTGAACACGGTCAAGCCAGCGGGCACGATGAGCAGGGCGGCCAATTCGTCGGCGCCGCTGTCGGCCAGCACGATGCCCAACACGCCCAAGGCCGCGATGACCACGAGGGCGATGCCAAGCCGCCTATCCACTGGACACCCCACAGCCAGCGCAGAAGCGGTGGCCCGATTCGATGGCGCCGCCGCAGTTGGTGCAGAATCGGCCCGAGTCTCCGCTCACGACCACGACCTGTTGTTGCTGTTGCTGGCGGCTGCCGGTGGCAAGGCCGACGATGAGCAGGACCAGCCCCACGACGAACATGATGGGCCCAATGACGAACGTGAAGATGATGGCCTCGACGAAGGCGTCGAACGTGCCGGAGCCAGCAAACCAGAGGGTGCTGATGAGGAAGGGCGCCACCATCAAGCAGAGGCCCGTGACCCAGACGCCCCGATTCATGCGACGCTGCTGCCGCACCCGGGGCAGAACTTGGCGGTCTCGGGGATGCGGCCACTGCAGGCGCTGCACACGGTCAGGATGCCTTGGCCGCTGCTTTGACGGATCGTGCGCCCACCGATGACGACCGATTGCTGTTGGCCCCCAGCGTCACCGCGGCTCCCGCTGCCGCCGCCCAGCATGGTGAGTCCCACGACGAGAAACACGATGGCGCTGAGAATCAGGACGATCGTGGGGGTGCCTTCGAAGGTCGTGATCGCCAGGATGAGCGCCATCACCATGAGTCCAAGGAAGACGTAGGCAATGACCTGCTGCTGGGCTTGCTCGGCCATGGACATCGAGCCCATCGGGCCACCTTAACGGTTCTGGGACACCTCTCGACTTGGTGACGAAGCGCACGCGACCGCCCTTTCGGCACCTGCCGTCGCCTTGCAAAGCCCATTATACCCCGACCCTTAGGCCGTGAATACAGATGGCACGTCGACGTCGTAAGATGGGCAAGCGCCGCATCGGTCCTGGGCACAACGAGCAGAACAAGCAGAACCGGGAGAGCCGCTCCCGTTCCAAGATGCTCGACGCCAGCCGCGAGGCGCATTTCCGCTACGACGTGGAGGAACTTCTGGTCAACGCCGGCATGGAGCCCGAAGAATGGCGTCCGTTCCTGCAAACCTTGTGGGCCCAGGGCAACCGCCAGGGCATGGACGAGGCCAAGGAGTGGCTCAACGAGCAGGTCACGGAGGGCCGCATCGATGGCGAGCTCCAATCCGCGGTCTGGACGCTCTGCAAGAAGTACAGCACCTACCGCTGACGTACTTTCACTCCCCCTGGGGCGCAGTTGATGCCCGCGGACCGGTCATGCAGCGCCATGGCCCGATTCCACCGCGCCCCTGGTGCTTGCCCCGCTTGCGACCGCCCCGTGCCCCGCATCGTCCACGCCACCGGCGAGGTCTTCGTCTGCCCCGAACACGGCCGCCTCGAGTACGCCCAAGGCATGGTGCCGTTGGCGCAACTTGGACACGACCGCGACGCGATGGTCAGCATCTCCTTTGCCCAGCCCCTCACCGGCCTCGAGCTGGTGCACTGATTCGCCACCAACGGGTGGCCCACAATCCCTTTACCCGGTGAGCCGGCCTCCCGACGCATGCGTGCTTGGCTCATCGTGAGCATCCTCGTCGCCGTCGGACTCTCCGGCTGCGCCACGACCAACGAACCGACCCCCGACAACGAGGCCCCCGCCTCCTTGGACACCGGCGCCATCGCCGCCGACGGGGCGGCCATCAAGATCCTGGAAGAAGGCGCCGAACTGGTCTTTGAGGCCGTCGACCTGCCCTTCACCCACAAGTTCGCCGTGCCCGAAGGCGCCACCATGGTGCGCTTCGTGGCCGATCCCCTGGACGCCAACACCATCGGCGTCTCCATGAAGAACGACGACACCGGACGTCGCCGCTGCAACCAGCAACCCCTCGTGGGCTTCGGCCAGACCCTGATGGGCGAGCGCTCCTGCAGCAGCATCACCGCTCTGGACCCGGCCGGCACCATGTGGAGCGGCACGGCCAGCGGCAGCGGCACCGCCGATGTCCGCATCGAGTTCCTCACCACGCCCGTCGACGGCGTCGCGGGCCAACTCAACCTGGGCAACCTGAGCCACGCCGTCCACGAGCTCACCGAGACCCAAGGCTTCTACATCTCCAGCCACGACGGCGCCCAATTGTGGGTCGAAGTGACCCTGCCCGTCGGTGAAGGCCCCTGGCCCACCGTCATCGCCAGCAGCCCCTACAATGGCGAGACCGGACGCCTCCCCACGGGCACCCCCGCCATGTGGACCTACTGGACGCAGGACTGGGCCAAGCGCGGCTACGCCGCCGTCAACGTCGACGTCCGCGGCTACGGCAAGTCCGGCGGCTGCGTCGAGGTCTGGGGCGAGAACGAGCAGAAGGACCAGGCATTCATCGTCGACTGGGTCGCGCGCCAAGACTGGAGCGACGGCAACGTCGGCTTCTACGGCCAATCCTACGTGGGCACCACGCCCGTGGCGGCAGCCGTGCAGGCCCCCGAGGCCCTCAAGGCCATCATCGCCGTGGCCCCCGTCATCAACTCCTACGAGGACTGGCACTACGGTGGCGTCCCGAACGGCGAAGGCGCCCTGAGCCCCGTGGCCTACCAAGTCCTGACCGCAGCCCCTGGCACCCCGGAAACGCAGCGCAGCGACATCGAGACGTTCCTCCTGTACGCCACGAGCGGTGTCTGCGACCCGAGCCTCCTGCCCCGGGCCAACAGCCCGACCGCGGAGTACACCGAGTTCCATGAGGAACGCGACTTCAAGCTCCGCGTCAAGAACGTGGAAGCCGCCGTGTTGTTCACGGAAGGCTTCGAGGACGCCAACGTGAAGAGCGCCATGATTCCCGGCTGGTTCAACGAACTGGAATCCGAGAAGCTGGGCGTCTTTGGCCACTGGCTGCACCAGCACCCCGCCCGCATGGACCAGGAAGTCCTGTTCTTGGGCTGGATGGACCAATACGTCAAGGGCAAGGACATCGGCTTCGAGCGCATCCCCGACGTCGTCGTCAACGCCGAAACCAACATGCACCGCACCGGCGACGCTTGGCCCCTCATCGACGCCGAGACCGTCGAGTTCGACGTCGATGGCTCCGTCGACCTGGACCCCACCGGCCCCGACGGGCTCACGATCACGAACGGCGCCCTGGTGTTCCAATACCCCGTGGAGAACCCGTTGCCCATGATCGCCCCCAGCATCGAACTGAAGGGCACCCTGGATGGCGAGAACGGCTTCGTCCACGCCGACCTGTACGAAGTGTTCGCCGATGGCGGCCAGCGCCTCCTGACGTGGGGCCGCATGAACCTCGCTCTACGCGACGGCTACGACAACTACCAGCCCCTCACGCCGGGCCAGAGCTTCGAGGCGACCCTCGAATTCCGCCCGACGGAGCACGTCATCGCCGGCGGCAGCGAATTGCTGCTCGTCGTCCGCGGCGTCGAAGTGGGTGAGTCCGTGGGCCTGGCCCAGCCTCAGCCCGCCATCATGCACCTGAACGACTCGAAGTTGGTCATCCCCACCGTGGACATCGCGGAATACACCGAGATGCCCATCAGTGCGGCGCCCTAAACTTCGGGACCGTGGTACAGCTTCTCGGGCTCTTGCGAGCGCCTGTACTCCAGGATGCCCAGCGTGAACGCTGCGGCGGATAGCCACACCAAGAACAGCGCGGCGACGCTCCATACGGCGAACTGACCACTGGCCAAGCCGATGAGTTGGAGCGTCACGGCTCCAATCAGGGCCACGATGCTGGATCCGAGGAACACAGCGGCTTCACCGACGGAGCCGGTGGCGGCGTTGACGTTGGGGTTGTACGTCTGCATGGCCCGCCCCTACGCGCTCTTGCACGAATCCCTTGCGGCGGGGGCAACATGGGGGCAAGGGCCCGAGACCCCATTCCTTAAGATGGGGAGCCGTGGCAAGGTCGTGGTCCACCCCCTGGCGACGGAGCCCTTGGCCCAAGATGGCCCCGTCGAACGCATCCCCACCGGCGAGCGCTACGCTGGCAGCCAACACACCGGCGTCCTGCCGATGGGCTGCATCCAGTGCCGCGAGGGGGCCAAGCTGGTCTTGTTCGTCACGGGTCTCTGCGACAAGGAGTGCTTCTACTGCCCGGTCAGCCGCGACAAGATGTACCGGGACGTGATGTTCGCCAACGAGCGCCCCATCCACCCTGGCCAGTGGGACGACCTCCTGGATGAGTGCCGCCTCATCGGCGCCAAAGGCGCCGGCATCACGGGCGGCGATCCGATGGTGGTGCCGGACCGCGTCTGCGAGACCATCCGCGTCTTGAAGGCCGAATTTGGCCAAGACTTCCACGTCCACCTCTACACGAGCTGCGCCTTCGACATCGCGGAGATTGCCAAGCTCAAGGACGCCGGCCTGGACGAAATCCGCTTCCACCCGGAGTTGCGCGAGTACAAGCGCATGACCGAATCCTGGCACGACGCCGCCATCAAAGAGGCGATTCGCGTCGGCCTCACCACGAACGTCGAGATTCCCGCCGTCCCCGGCAAGGAAGACGACATCCTGGCCCTGTGCCACTACCTGGAATCCGTGGGCGCGGAGGGCATCAACATGAACGAGTTGGAGTTCTCGGACCCCAACATCGCCAACCTGAAGCGCTTCGGGTACGAACCGATGAACGACGAGTCCCAGTGCGTCCAGGGCAGCCGGGAGACCGCCTTGGCCGTCGTGGACGCATGGCGTCAGCACCGGGCGGACACCGGTTCCACGTTCACGGTCCACTTCTGCAGCAGCCCATACAAGGACGCCATCCAGCTCATGCAGCGGCTGCGTCGCCGCGCCGAGCGGACCGCGCGCCCGTTCGAGGAGCAGACCGAGGAAGGGACGCTCGTGTTCGGTGTCATCGACTGCACTGGAGGCGATGGCCCCGGCGAAGTGGCCGAATTCCTGCGCGCCGAATGCGAGGTCCCACCGGAGTGGATCACCATCGTGGATGGCCGCATCGAGTTGGCACCCTCCGTGCTGGACACCTTGGCGGAGGAGGGCATCATCGAGGCCCTTGGCGTCAAGGCGTGGCTCAGCGAGGTCTACCCGACGGCGGACCGACTCGAGGTCGAACGCATCCCCTTGACCTGAGCCATTCTTCCGTCGCCTCTATCAAATGGCCGTCGGTCGCTGGCTCGATGGCCAAGGTCGTGGTCTCCGACCCACTTGCTCCCGAAGGGTTCCAGATGCTCGCCGACCGCGGCCACGACGCCGTGGACATCACGTCGATGGACGACGCCGAGCGCCTCCAGCACATCGCGGAAGCCGAAGCCTGGGTCATCCGCAGCGGCACCACGTTGGGCCCGGACGAATTTGCCGTGGCCCCCAAGCTCCGTGCCGTGGGCCGCGCGGGCGTCGGCGTGGACAACGTGGACCAAGCGGCCGCGACGGCCGCCGGCGTGGCCGTCTTCAACGCCCCCACGGGCAACATCACGAGCGCCGCCGAGCAAGCGTGGGCGTTGCTGTTTGCGGCGGCCCGCCGCGTCGTCAACGCGGACAACGGCATGAAGCAAGAGCAGTGGCTGCGCAAGCAACTCAAGGGCACCGAATTGGCGGGCAAGACCATCTTCATCGTCGGGCTGGGCCGCATCGGGCGCATGATGGCCAAGCGGGCCCAGGCGTTCGAGATGAAGACCATCGGCTTCGATCCATTCGTCACCGCCGAGGCTGCCAAGGGCTTCGGCGTGGAAGCCGTCAGCATCGACGAAGGCATGCAGCGCGCCGACATCGTCACGCTGCACACGCCGCTCACGCCCCAGACGCGCGACACCATCGACGCCGACCGCCTGGCCTTGGCCAAGGATGGTCTCATCGTGGTCAACGCCGCGCGCGGCGGACTCATCGACGAAGCCGCGTTGTTCGAGGCCTTGGAGTCGGGCAAGGTGGCCGGCGCCGGCATCGACGTCTGGGCGGAGGAGCCCCCCACCGACTGGGCGCTGGCCAAGCATCCGAAGGTCGTGGCGGCACCCCACTTGGGCGCCAGCACCGTGGAAGCCCAGTTGAAGGCCGCCACGCAGGCCATCGAGCGGGTGTGCGATTTCTTGGACACAGGGGACGCGAGCCTGGCCCTCAACGTGCAGGCGACCATCAGCGACACGCTGCGCCCGTGGGCCGAATTGACGGAGGCCCTGTCGGGCTTCGCCGTCCAGTGCCTGGGCAAGCCGGTCAAGCAAGTCACCGTGGCGTCCACGGAAGGCGTGGATGCCGGCCCGTTGTCGGTGCATGCCTTGGTGGGCGCATTGCGCGTCAACTTGGACATCCCGGTCAATGCCATCAACGCACCCGGCCTCGCCGACGAACGGGGCTGGACCATCGCCCACCGTCAGTTGTTGGACGAAGGCCCGCCATACATTCGGGTCGAAGTCAGCAGCGACGACCAGACCATCGTCATCGAAGGCACGCACACGCCCCATTACGGTGGCCGCGTCACGATGCTCGACGGGCACGACGTGGAGTTCCGTCCCGAAGGGCGCTTCCTGCTCACCCGGCACCAAGACGTTCCCGGGGTCTTGGCCCGCATCACCGGCATCCTGGCCGATGCCGAGGTCAATGTGGCGTCGGTCAGCTTGGCACGCAAGGACCGCGAGGCCTTGGCGGTCATCAAGGTCGATGGCAGCATCCCGAAGCAAGCGCGGGACGCGTTGCGTCAAGTGGACGTCATCCGCGAAGCCCACCGCATCCGGCTACTCTGAGGATTCCGACTTGGCGCGGTCCAAGCGGGCCTGCCAGCCCTTGATGCGGAACCATTGCCACACGAAGAACAGGGCCAGGAAACCCAAGACGCCGGCGGTGGCGTTGTCGTCGCGGACGTCGGCCACGTAGAACGCCAACAGGCCGCAAGTGGCGGCCGCGACGGCGGCGACCCAGCGCAGCGTCACGAGCCAGCTCATGCTTGGCGCCAGTAGATGGTGGTCTGCCAAGCGCCCAAGATGGCCAGGCCAGCAAAGAGGGCCGCCTGCTGCGTGGAGCCGGCGCTCAGCACGATGCCCGAAACGACCATCGCGACAATGCTCAAGCACAGCATGACGAACGCTCCGAACCGGGCTTCGGCCGGGGGCACGTCGTGTCGACCCACGAAAGTTCCATGCGAAATGGAGGGTTTGAAGGTTCGCAATTGGAGAAAGAAGGGAAAAGGGGTGGTGCGACGCGTCACGCCTTGGTCACGAGGACGTTGTCGACGGCCCAGCCATCGTAGGCGTTGTAGCTGCCGTCGATGGAGTCGAAGAAGTACCGCAACCAAACGGTGCTGTCTCCGGCCCAGGAGCTGATGTCGTAGCTCGCCGCACCCCAGCTGAGCTGGTTGGCGTCGCGGCTGTCCCATTGCTCGAGCGTGGTCCAGGCGCTGTTGTCGGCGCTGATCTGGACGCGCATGATGTCGTAGGCACCGCCACTGTAGGATTCGGTCTCCCACTTGTGGTCGAAGCTCCAGGTGGCGCTCGTGGCGCCGCTCAGGTCCACTTCGACGCGGGCCCAGCCCGTGGCTTGGGCGCCCGTGCTGTAGTCGCAGGTGGCGTCGTTGAACTGCAAGCTGGTGCCGGGGTTGCCGCCCATGCAGTCGCTGCCAAGGCGCCACAGGTCGCCCGTGCCGCTGCTCTTGACGAAGCTGGTGGTGCCTTCGAAGTCGTCTTCGTAGACGGTGACGGGACCGCCGCCACCGCCGCCACCACCGCCGGCCGCGGCCGCGGCCACGATGGCCGCCGTGTCGATGGCGCCGTAGCCGAATTCGACGTCGAAGCCGGGTGTGCCAAAGTCGCGGGCCGTGTCGCGCAGCAGTTGGCGCAGTTCGGTGTTGGTGAGCGTCGGGTCCACGGCGAGCGCCAAGGCGGCGGCGCCACTGACGATGGGGGTGGCCATGCTGGTGCCGTCCAGGTAGACGTAGTCGGCGTCGTTGCGATGGTACGCAGCCGCAATCTGCACGCCGGGGGCACTGACGTCGATTTCGGCGCCGAAGTTGCTGAAGCTGGCGCGGTTCTGGGCCTGGTCGTAGGCGCCGACGGCGATGACGTCGCTGTACTTGGCGGGGTAGCCAATGACGCTGTTGTCGTTGCCCGTGGCGGCAATCAGGGTGGCGCCGGCGTTGAACGCGTACGTGACGGCGTTCAGCAAGGTCGAACTGCCCGTCGGGGCGCCCAGGCTCATGCTGATGATGTCGGCGCCTTGGTCGGCAGCGTAGGTGATGCCGTTGGCAATCTGCGAGTGGCTGCCACTGCCTTGGGCGTCCAGAACGCGCACGGGCAGGATGGTGGCCTGGGCGACGCCGGCCACGCCGATGCCGTTGTTGGTCAAGCC
>JBFKTF010000075.1:0-9171 GCA_041636435.1 Thermoplasmatota archaeon | reverse complement strand
TGCTTCTGGCAACAATGGGAGAAGGTGGCGCAGTTGAGCTTGGCCGACTGCCACCGGGCCCTGCGCAAGGCGGCCTGGTTGCCCGACATTGGCCCCGCGGTCCGCGCCATGAAGGAAGCCGGCCACGAAGTCTGCCTGCTCACCGACCAACCCAGCATCCTGACCGACTACTTGGGGCGCTGGGGCCTCATCGACGCCATCTGCTCGCCCGTCACCATCAAGGACGGACACGCTGTGGACATCGACGCGCGCTTCGACAAGGCCGACAACCTGCAACGGGCTCTGGCGGCCCGCGGCCTGGACCCGGCCAACGTGTGCCATGTGGGCAATGGCAGCAACGACGTTCCGGTCTGGAACCTGGTGGGGCGCAGCATCGCGGTGTACGCGGAACCCGACGTGGCGCAGCACGCGCAACAGGATCTGGGTCGCCCAGCCAGTTTGTTGGACGTCGCCGCCGCGCTCTAGCGGACGTCGATGACAAGCGACCACGGCGCCTGCACGGCGTCCGTGCGGACCTGGAATTGCCACCGACCCTGCATGGGTCCGTCGTATTCCAGCGTGGCCTGTTTGGGGGACTCCAGTGTCTGCGTGGTGGCGCTGCGCTGGGCCCCGGTCGGATCAATCAACACCAACGTGACCTGGTTGGGGTCGATGGTTTGGCCGTTCATGGTGATGGTGGCCACGATGCTTTGCGCTTGCTCTGGCACCAGGAAGCTCCCCATGTCGACCTCGCCGGCGTTGACGGTGCCGTTGAACCAATGGGTCTCGCCTTCGTAAACCAATGGTGGCGGAACCATGTCTGGCGGTGCGGGTGGTTGGCCGATGTCGACGACGGTGCTGACCCCACCCAGGACGGCGGCGACGAGGATGCTGGCCAGGACGCCGGCTGCGGCGGCGTCGGGGCCTTTGGCACTCCACGACTTGCCCGCCTTGGCGCGGCGACGGATGCGGGGAGCAGCCACCTCGAAAAGGTAGGCCGCCAAGCCGATGCCGATGAACAAGGCGGCGTGCTTGAGGACCATGAGCACCACCCATGGTTCGTCCGCGAACGCCGTCAAGCTCGGGTGCCCGGGTTGGTATGTCCGGATGAAGCCCCCCAAGAGGTTGACGAGGATGCTGATGTACGTGGCCCCCGCGGCGTTGGCCAACGTGCGGGGATTGTCGAAGCCGGCTTGCATGTCGCGTTGCCACACGACGTACATGCCGAGGCCAGCCAGGTAGCCGATGGCGCCCACGGCGTGGAGAATCGTCGCGATGGCGGCGCCGGGCTCGGTGAAGATGGCCATGTCAGCGGGGCGGGAAGTAGGAGTCAACCTCGAAGGCGCCCCAGGCGCGGTACGTCAGGGTCGTTGGGGTGTCGGCTTCCCACATGAGGCTCAAACCGCCGGTGCGGTTCTGCACAACGGAGCCCGCGTGGGCGTCGGCGGTGAGCTCGACGAGGTATTGCACTTCGCCGTCGAAGTGGGTGTGGACGTTGAATGGGCTGTCGTTGTCCGTGGTCCAGTCCCAGGAAATCCTGGCCCCTTCGTCCATCTGCGTGTTGATTTCAAAGAACGATCCGGCGGGGATGGTGACGGTCTCTTGCAAGACCGTCAAGTCGGCGTCGTCGGGGCTGATGTAGACCACCAGCGTGTAGTCGACGTTGATGGCGTTCTGGCCGCGGATGGTGGCAACCCACTCGCCGGCGGCCGGTTCGGGGATGTCGCCCTTGACGCGCCCATCGCCGGGGCTGGCGTAGGTGCCGCCGGCGCCCTCAGGACCCGCGAGGTCCAGCTCCAGCTCCGCGAGGGGGTCCTGCCAGAGCAGGTTGATGGTCATGCGGGCCGTGCCGTTGGGGACCTCGAAGGCCTCCGTCTGGCTGGCCGTGATGGCTGCGGTGCCCAAGTTGCCGGTGCGGTTGACGAAGAACGCTTGCCATGGTTCCTCCACGACGGGCTCGTCGCCGTCGGGTTCGGTCTCCGGAGCATTGGGCGCGGAATCGATGCAGCCTGCAAGCAGCAGGAGCAGCACGGGCAGGAGAGGACGCATGGCGTGGGCCACGGGGGCCCCGCGTTATTTCCGTTGTCTCCAGGCGCTGTTCTGGGCGAACTCCAGCTCCGCTTCCAGAATGAGGCGCCAGAACGTGGGGTCGTCCAGGTCGCTGCACTTCTGCAAGATGCGTGCGGCGGTGTCCGCGCCGATGCCGCGCCCCACCAGGCAAGCTGCGGCGGTCTGGCCATGGTCGGCCATGAGGCGGCCGTTGCGTTCCAAGCCGCGACGCCGCCGCGCGATGTCGGGGTCGACGGCGGAGGTGTCCTTGGACAACGAGGGCAGCAAGTCCTCTTGCCAGGGCCGCATGCACGCCACCGCGTTGCGGCCGCAGCGGCGGCAATGGACGCGAGTGGGCACGTCGGCCACGGTCATGTCCAGGCGGCTGCGGCAGTGGGTGCAGACGAGCATGACGTCGGCTTCCATGACACGGCGGCGCACGGCTTCCAGCAAGCGTTCGTCGCGGCGGGGGACGATCATCAGGCGGGCTTGGTGGCTGGGCATGCGGCTCAATGGGCCGAGGCCTTGGGCGACCATCTCCAGGCGGTCCAAGGACCGCAGGAATGCCCGCACGGCGTCCAGGTCGAAGCGGTCGTGCAAGAGCCTGGACAGGGTCTCTTCCTGCAACGCAACGCGCCCCCACAGCTCCTCCATCTTCTTGCGACTGAACCGGTTCGGGTCCAGGTCCGGGGGCAGGGCGCCGAAGTGCTTGGCCACATGGACGAGGTGTTGCTTGACGATGGGTTGGTCCTTGATGACCATCCCCAGCAGCAAGTCGATGGTGTCGGGGTCGAGGCTGCGCCAGAGGTCTTCGACGTCCTGTGGCGTGGCGGGACCGGTGAAGTGGATGCGGTAGGCATCGGATTCCACGGCGACGGGCGTCCCGGTGCGTTGGTGGAGCAGCGCCGCGGTGATGCGGCCCAGGGCGTCGTTGCCTCGTGTGCCGAGCGCCACGCCGGCGACCAGCACCCCCTTGGCCACGTCCAAGGTCACGACGCGGTCGGTGGGCACCACGAGGCCTCCATCCATGTGCCGCCGGATGGCGTCCTCGGCGGCCGCCACGTCGGGCCCCTGGCGTCCGGCGGCAATCTCGCCTCGCAGCCGGGCCACGGCTTGCGCCAAGTGGTAGCCGACGGGCAACATCTCGCCGCTCCATTGAGGGATGGCGCCGAGTTGCCGGGTGGGCCCCACGCGGACCATCTTGCGTTCCGCGTCCACTTCGAGCACCTTCCATGGGCGGCCCGCCATGACGAAGAGATCTCCAGGCCGCATGGCGGCGGCCACGTAGTCGTCGTCGACGGCCCCGATGCGGCGCTTGGTGGCTTCGTCGAGGATGCCATACGTGGACGTGTCGGGAATCAGGCTGATGTGGCGCAGGAACTGGCGGCGGCCGCGGCCCGAGCGGCCGATGCGGCCGGGGCTTGCTTCGGGCAGCGTCTGCACGTCGATGAGGGTCTCCCAGGACGCCTCGAACATGCCCTCGTCCAGTTCCAAAAAGGGGCCGGCGCGGGACACCACTTGCCGGGTCCAGTGGGGGTCCAGTTCGCTGTATTCGTTGCTGAGGGCCACCAATTGGTTGGCCAGGACCACCAGCGGGTCGTGTCGGATGGGCAGTGGCTCCAATTCACCGTCTTGTGCCATGCGGGCGACGGCCAGGCACTCCAGGTGGTCTTCGGGCCCGGTGCTGACAATGGTGCCTTCGCTGGTGGCGCCGATGCGGTGGCCGGCGCGCCCTAGGCGCTGGATGAAGCGGGCCGCAGAGCGTGGGGACTGCACCTGCACCACGTGGTCGATGGCGCCCACGTCGATGCCGAGTTCCAGGCTGCTGGTCGCCACCAGGCCATGGATGCCCCCGTCGCGGAAGCGGGTCTCGACGTCCGCCCGGTGCTCGGCACTCAAGCTGCCATGGTGCAGCTCCAGCATCGGCGTGCGCCCCGCCGCTTCGTCGATCATGGCGGAGCGGCTCGTCATCAACTCGGCGGCGTCGCGGGTGTTCAGAAACACCAACACCCGTGCATGCCGTTGCACGATGTCCCGCACGACCCGCAATTGGGCAATCGCTTCGACCGGCGCCGCCAGCTCCCCGGCCATGGCTTGGTCCTCGTCGCGGACGTCTGGATGAACGACGTGCACAACGCGGCGCTTGTGCGTATCGACCGTGACGATGTCCACGTCCCGGGCCCCGCCCAGCATCTGGGCAATGGCTTGAGGCTCGGCCACGGTGGCGCTCAGGCCGATGCGTTGGAACCCGGAGCCCCCCGCGGCGTCGCGGGGGCAGACCCGTTGCTTGGCGGGCACATCCAGCAGCGATGGCGGCTGCGCGACGACCTCCTCGATGCGTTCCAAGGCGACGGCCAATTGCGCGCCCCGTTCGCTCGTGGCCAAGTCATGCACCTCGTCGACGACCACGAAGCGGACGGTCCGCAAGTGACCCCGCAACTTGTCCCCGTAGAGCAACAACTGCGTTGTCTCGGGCGTCGTGATGAGGATGTCGGGGGGCTTGCGTGCCTGCTTGGCCCGCTCGCTTTGGCTGGTGTCCCCGTGGCGCACGCCGACGGTGAACCCCAACGCCTCGCACCAAGCCTCCAGGCGCCGCATCAGGTCGCGGTTGAGCGCACGCAGTGGCGTGATGTAGAGCGCCTTGAAGCCATCCGGCCAGGGGCGCTTGCCGAGGCGGTCGCGCTCCGTCAGCAGGTGGTGCAGAATCGGCAGCACGGCGGCTTCGGTCTTGCCGGTGCCCGTGGGGGCGATGACCAAGGCGTGCCGCCGCGCCAGCAGGGGCGGGAACGCGGCTTCCTGCGTGGCGCTGAGGCCCGCCCACCCGTCCGCTTCCAGGAGCTGTTGGAGCGCCGGGTGCAGCCGGTCCACGTCAGATCTGGGCGACGGCTTCGCCGATGATCAGTTCCAGGTACGACAAGAACAACGTCGCACCCAGCAGGAACGCCAAGAGCAGGGACACCGGCTTGCCGAGCCCCATGAATGTGCCTTGCTTGGAGAGTAGCAGGGCGTTCTTGATGAGGATGCCCAGGGGCCACCCCAAGACGCCGAGCACCAGGAACATGGTGGCCAATTGGATGCCGAAGGTCACCCAGAACGCCGTGCCGGACGTGCCGGTGCTGAGGATGCTGGTGCCCCAGACGGAACGCATCTCCAGGTCCCAGAGGAAGAAGATCAACGCGAACATCAAGAACCCAGAAGCCCAGCCGATCCACTTGTAGCGGTCCCAGGTGGGGTGGTGCTTGTCCGGCTTCATGGCGAGGCGGGCGATGAAGAGGCCAACCGCCACGACCCAGATGAGCCAGCCCCACCAAGGAAGTTGGAAGTACCAGACGCCGTGCAATTCCTTGGCGCCGGCGATCTCGCCGCCCTGGTATTGGAACGCGGCGTCGCCTTCCCAGGTCAGCTCGCCTCCGGCATTGGAGACGTCCATCGCTTGGAACAACACGATGGCCACCTGGTCCTTGATTTCGTCCGCCCCGATGCTGGGGTCGGTGGGAATCCGAATCAACGCGGAGTTGAGGACTTCGGAGATGGAGTCGGCCAAGGGGCTCTCGCCCAAGTTCTCGCCACCGCCGGCGGTGGGGTCGGCGCTGGCGCCGCTGAGCAGTTGGAACATGGTTTCGACGCGGGCGACGTCCAAGCCCTCTCGGGCAGCGTCGGGGTCCGCGACGCCGAACTCCGCGAGGCTGTCGTCATCGAATGGCAGCACCACGAAGTTGGAGCCAAACGGCGCGATGGCGGGCTTGCCTTCGAAGGCAAAGACGTACTCGCGGCCGGAGACCGTCTCGATGCGGTCGCCCACGATGGTGACCTCCGTGGCGGCGCTCGTGGGGGCAAGGATGCTGGGCAAGCCGCCACCGAAGAACGCCTTGGCGATGCCGGGCACCTCGGGGATGTCCCCGAACTGCATGCGGCCATCGACGGCCGGCACGAGGATGCTCTGGTTGAGGTTGAGGGTGTTCAAGTCGTCGCCACGTTGCTTGAGGAAGACAGCCAAGGCGTGCTCTGCCTCATACGTGGCGGTGGTGCGCGTGGCGAGCTGCAAGCCCACGTTGCTGCCATCCTTGACGTCCATGCGGACATCGCCGGAGATGCAGTCGCGGGTGCTGGGCGTCTGGCCGGCGCGGTACCAGCAGACCTGGTCCAGGCCACGGATGCTGAAGCCTTGCACGTCGAAGAAGCCGAAGGGACCGTTGGTGCGGCCCAATTCGGCATCCAAGCGACCGCTGAGGACGTTGATGAACTCGTCTTCTTGCGGATCGCTGAATGGGTAGTCGGCTTCGAAGGGCAGGGGCTCGTTGATCGCCGCCATCCCGGTGGGGACCAGCAGCAGCAAGAGCAGCACGCTCCAGCGCATCATCGATGGAAGGTGGGCGACCGGCATCAAAAGCTCACCGGCAAAAGACTTCCAGCACATCGTCGGGGGACGTGGGAAGCGAATGCAACATGTCCAGGTGCCCGTCCTCGGTGACGATGAGGTCATTCTCGAGGCGGACCCCGATGCCAGCAAACCGTTCGGGGCACTCGGTGAAGTCGGTGTTGAAGTACAATCCGGGCTCGACGGTGATGCACATGCCGGGCTCCAAGGTGCGGCTGTTGCCTTCGTCGTCCTTGTAGGCACCGATGTCGTGCACGTCGAGGCCCAGGAAGTGGCTCGTGCCGTGCATGTAGAAGCCGCGGTGGGCGTCCTCTTCGAACAGCTTGTCCTTGTCCCCAGCCAAGGCCCCCATGTCGACCAAATCGTCGATGAGGGACCGCACGGCGACGTCGTGTACGTCCCGGAGCGTGGCCCCGGGCCGGACGGCGGCGATGCTGGCTTGCTGGGCCTTCCAAACGGCGTCGTAGACCTGCCTCTGGGGCTCCGTGAATTCGCCCGAGGCGGGCACGGTGCGGGTGATGTCGGAATTGTAGTAGCCCCATTCGCAGCCGGCGTCCACCAGCACCAAGTCGCCGGCGCGAATCGCCGCGTCGTTCTCGATGTAGTGCAGAATCGTCGCGTTGTCGCCGGCGCCCACAATGGCCGGGTAGCCTGGGCCCGTGGAGCCATGGCGCCGGTAATGGGACACCAGGGCCGCCTCGACCGCGTATTCGTGAGCGCCTGGCTTGGCCAAGGGCAGGGCCTCGCGCATCGCTTCGGCGCCGATGTCGGCGGCGCGTTGCAGCATGGCGACTTCGTGGGCGTCCTTGTGGATGCGCAACGACTCCATGACGTGCTTGCCGTCGGCCGGGTCCCCGAGGGCCGCGTGGAAGCGGGGGTGGTGCACCGTGCGGGCCAGGACCTTGCGGTCGGCGGCCATGCGTTGCAAGTGGCTCAGGTCGCCGCTGTCGTGGACGAAGTCGAAGCCCAACTCGGCCGCCCGCTCGATGCCGAGACGCCGCCCGTTCCAGACCTCCGCCTTGGGGTCGCGGGGACGCAGCCACAAATGGGTCTGCCCGTCGGACGTGATGGCCAACGCCGCTTCCGGTTCCGCGAAGCCCGAAAGGTACCAGAAGTCGCTGTGCGGCCGGAACACGTGGTGCACGTCGTTGGAGTACGTCGTCTCCGGGTGCGTGGCCACGACCAAGACCTGACCGTCATCGAGCAGATCCATGACGCGCTCGCGGCGCTTGGCAAACTGTTCGGGCGGGATGTCCACGACCGTCAAGGTCCTGGGTGGTCCATAAGGGCGGTGGCCACGTTCAGTGGGCCGTCAACCGCTCCGCCGTGACCATGATGCGACCCTCCACGTGCTGGGCTTCCAACCGGGCCGCCGAGCGGCGAGGCTGCAGCGAGGCGAAGCGCACGTTGGCGGGGCCATCGCCGGCCAAGACGCTCTCGGCGCGGGGCCGGTCTTCGTCCACGATGGCTTCCAAGAATGGTTGCCCCTCGAACATACCCCCCGTGAGCATGCGGGCCGCGTCGTTGGATGCATCGATGGTGCCGTCGAGGGTCAACAAGAACACCGCCGTGGGCAACTCCCGGATGATGGCGCGCAGGCCCTCTTGGGCGGCCGCCGCTTCCCCGAGGGCCTCACCCAATTCGAGGCGTTGAATCTCCGCCTCGGCGATGGCGGCCGCATCTTGCAAGGCCCCCATCTGGATGGCATCCAACTCGCGGGCCTCGTGGTCGAGGACACAGAGCGTGCCGATGGCGTCCCCCGCCAACGTGTGCACGGGGATGCCGGCGTAGAAGCGGAAGCGCGTGTCGCCACGGACCAAGTCGTTGTCCACGAACCGTTCGTCCAATGTGGCATCGGGCACGACCAAGGGTGCGTCGGCGGCGACGGCGTGGGCGCAGAACGCCTGATCGCGGGGCGTCTCCGCCAGTTCGATGCCGACCCGGGACTTGAACCACTGGCGCGTCTCGTCGATGAGGCTCAACGCCGCCATGGGGGTGCCAACGGCCTGCGACACGAGGCGCGTGATGCGATCAAAACGTTCCTCCGCGGGCGTGTCCAACAACTCCAGTCGATGCAGTGCAGCGAGCCGCGCCGGCTCGTTCGTGATGACATCCTGGTCCATGCATGGGCATCGAGACGGCAGGAAAAGGGAAGGACTGAGGGGGGAAAGGGGCCTGAAGGCTCAGATACGGGTGCCCCGGAGGACGAAGTACAGGCCGAGCAGGCCCAGAGTCACCTGGAATTCCATGCCGTTCTGCATGAAGTGCCAACCGTTGCCCCAGTGCATGGTGACGATGGCGCCGGCCATGACGACCATGGTCAGGGCGCCGGCCACGCGGGTGACGAGGTCCGCATTCGGGACCCGGGGGAAGGCCCCGACAACGATGCCCACGGCGATGGCCAACTCCGCCAGCGCCACGAGCCAGCCCATGGCGAGGGGCAGCCCCATCATCTCGGCAAAGGCCGGCACGCCGCCTGCGAACTTGTCGATGGCGTGGAATCCGAAGACCGCCGCCAGGGCAAGGCGAAGCGGGACCTGAGCATAGGCCGATGCGGCCGTGGTCCAGCCGAGTAGGGGGTTGGAAACACGCGTCGTGGTTTCAGGAACCATGAATGGATGGATTGGGGCGGCGGGGAAAACACACACTGTGTGGGAACACCGCGTCGCGTGGAATGTGAAAGAATCGAAGGCGCGCGTCGATGCTTTCGTCGTCGTGACTATGTTCTTTTTATTGCGTTCCTGGGATGCTGGGGCGATGCGTGC